>DATFWM010000062.1:0-3225 GCA_035259295.1 Blastocatellia bacterium
GCTAGCTTTTGCCTCGACATCAACAGTAATGGAGGCCCCTATGAAGCTTAAGGCGATGACTGTAGCGAGCATCGCAGTCGCAGTTCTGATCGGCAACGCATGCGCCACCAAGAAGTACGTTCGCAATCGGGTCAACGAGCGAGCGACGCCGCTCGAAAGCCGCACAGGCGAGTTAGAAGAGACCTCAAGGCGCAACACTCAAGACATTGGCCGGCTTGGTCGCGATGTCGAGGACGTGCGTCAGCGAACCGATCGCGCGCAAAGCCAGGCCGATCGCGCCGCGTCGTCCGCCGAGCAAGCCAACACTCGCGTGACTGGTGTCGAGCATTCGTTCTCGGATCTCCGCGCCAACCTCGACAAGTACACAGTGCAGAAGACAGTGACGGTTGGGTTCAAGGCCGGCAAATCTGAACTGTCGCCGGAGGCAACGGCCTCGCTTGACGAGCTGGCGAGTCAGATCAAAGATCGCAACGGATTCCTGCTCGAGATTGAAGGTTTCGCTTCGTCGGAAGGCAAGGCCGACTTGAACGAGCGCTTGAGTCAGGCGCGATCAGAAGCCGTGAAACGGTACATGGCCGAGCGCCATAACGTTCCGCTGTTTCGGATGTCGATTATCGGCATGGGTATCACCCGGCCAGTTGCTGACAACGAAACCAAGGAAGGCCGGGAGCAGAACCGCCGCGTCGAAGTGCGCTTGCTGACAAATAACGCGGTAAGCCAGTCGCGATAGATAACCAAATCGCATGTAGGGGCGGCCCTCCGTGGCCGCCCCTACGTCTGAATCGGCGGCAATGCCAAGAGGGGCGGCCACGGAGGGCCGCCCCTACATGTTTTCAGTCATGGAGTTCGGAATTGAGATACCCACGGGCAAACCTTACGACGCCGTATCCATGGGACTCAACGCCGTCGACTACCTGATCGTCGTCCCTCACTTTCCTGAGTTCAACACAAAGATACCTTTAATCTCGCACACTCTTGCGCCGGGAGGTCAGTGCGCGACCGCGATGGTCACATTGGCTCGCCTTGGGTTGCGCACTCGTTACATCGGCAGCGTCGGCTCCGATGAATTGGGACGCATTCAAATCGACTCGATCGCGTCAGAGGGCGTCGAGTGCTCGGGGGTTAAGATCGTCGAAGGCGGCGAAAGCCAGATTGCATTCATCATCATCGATCAAGTGAGCGGTGAACGCACGATACTGTGGAAACGTGACGAGCGGTTGACGATAAACGAAGACGAAGTGGATCACGAAGCAGTCACCAGCGGGCGAGTGCTTCTTCTGGATGGACATGATGTCGCAGCGTCGATCGCTGCCGCGAAGCACGCGCGCGAGGCTGGCATTCCGACGGTGCTGGACATCGACAACGCTTATCCGGGTTTTGAGGAGCTGCTTCCGCTCATCGACTTCATCGTTTGCTCTGGCACGTTCACCGAGCGAATCACCGGCGAGCAAGACTTGCACACCGGCCTAAAGAAGCTAGCCGAGAGCAGCGGTTCGCCATTTGTTGCGGCGACGATCGGATGCGACGGAGTGCTCGCTTATTTTCAGCAGAAGTTCATTCACTCTCCGGCCTTCAAAGTTGATTGCCGCGACACAACCGGCGCGGGCGATGCGTTCCACGGAGGGTTCATCTACGGATTGCTCGCCGGATTCTCGGTTGAAGAGACTCTGAGGTTTGCAAATGCAGTTGCCGGGTTGAACTGTCGCGCAGTCGGCGCGCGCGCGGGTCTGCCTTCCCTGGAGCAAGTCAGGGTGCTGATTTCTGAGCAGCCTTGAACTTCAGATCACCTGAGCTGTGTCCGCTGTAGATCTCAACCATCTCTCCGAGTCGCAATATGAGAGGTTTTATTTGGACCGGTAGCGATGAGCCGGGCTGAAAGTGCTCGTCGAGAATGAAAGCCTTATTCACCGTCTTCAGGTCACACTGCGCTGCGTTTAGCTTTTTGATTTCCTCTGCACCTCTGGGATTACCGGCGGCGTCGCAGCGCGCCGCAATCCGCTCGATCTGATCGAACTTCGTTCCCGCAGGCAAGCGCACTGTCGTTCGAAAATAGCCGCTTCGATCTATCTTGTAATAGTTGATTCCGAGATCCGAGGTGTACCATGCCGGATCGTTCCGTAGTTTCACCGCGAAGCTCAGCGCTGTGCCACGTTGATCTGAAGCCGCCTCGAGGTAGAGATAGTTGCGCGGGTCGGCCACTTGATTTCCGGCGCCGCTTGTTTCTGAAATCTTGCCCTCGCGCTCCAGCTCAGCAGCCATTAGCTGATAAATCCACGGATGTCGATCCATTATTTCCTCACGCGAGCAACGGCTGAGATCGAACGGAATTGGCCGCGGCGCGAACCGCAGCTCCGACTCTCCGCGATCCGAGACGTTGTTGTTGTCCGAGGCAACAATGAGCACCGGATGCCCGTTTTCGTGTTTGCCTTGAAACGGAAGGGTCTTGTGCTCGACGCCTTGAAACGTAGCAGCAACTACTTCTCCGCGAGGGTCGATCTGCGTTTCATAAATCCACTCGATGTCAGTCGTCCGGCCCCAACGCGCCATTAGAGCTGCGGTCTGTGTGCCGCCGTCTTCGTTGGTGAAGATGATGCTGTAGCGGAGTGTCGTATGCGAGCCCACGCGTTCGGTCTCGTACCACATCAGCAATGGAATGTCGCTGAAGCGGCCAATAGTGTTCGGCCGAGCGTAGACGAACGGCGCGTGCGACAGAGCTTGATACTCAGGCTGCCCGGGTTCGATGGTTGAAATCTTCACGTCTCGAATGGCAATGGTCGAGGCGTTCGTGGCGGATTGTTTGCGATTGAATTCGATTCGCAGCGTATGCTCACCCGACAGCAAGTGACCGATCAACACGTGATAGGTGAATGAACGCTCGCCGGCGAACAGAATGACGTCCTGATTGTATCTGCCATCGACCAAGACGGTGGCAACTGCAGCTTCACTTCCCTTCACCGCCCAGGATGTGTGAGGCGCCGGAGCGGTCAGATCGAGCAGGATTTCTCCTTCCTTCTCAACGCGAAAAGTCTTGTCGCTCGGCGTTTGAGCCGAGATGGAATGAGTCAAAGTCGCGGCTGTCAGAACAGCTCCAAACAACAGCCTGAGGATGAGATTGGGCATCTTTCCGTGCGAAGTCCGGCAGGCGCAGACGACCGCCTGCAACTGCCGGCTCCCGTCATCAAAATAGAAACTTCAATGCGAACTGCATAATTCGCGGATCGCCGG
>DATFWM010000063.1:0-3232 GCA_035259295.1 Blastocatellia bacterium
AGCATCAACTTGTCTCTGAGCATATGATGATCACCAGCCTCGAACAGCAATCCATTTTCACCGTCGACTATGACTTCGGCAAGCCCTCCGACTCGAGACGCGATCACAACTTTGCCGGCGGCCATGGCTTCGAGGCAGACCACGGGCATTCCTTCCGTACGTCCATCGGCCAGAACGCGAGACGGAATGACGACGGCGTCGCAAGTCGCAAATAGTTCTGATCTCTGTTGTGCGTCTCTTGAACCGACAAACGTGGGATTCACGCGCAAGTGTCGCGACAACCTTTCGAATTCCGCTCGACGCTCTCCATCGCCGGCAACGATCAGCTTCGTGTCCAAACCGGCCACCGCATTAAACAAAACTTCGAGACCTTTGACCTCCACTAGCCGCCCAACAAAAAGAATCGTTCGGCGTCGCACTTGCGTGCCGTCATTGTCTCGCGCTGGAACATCGTTCGAGTCAACGCCCATTGGTACGACTGCGGTCTTTGAATCCGACGCCGGGCACATCGCCAATAGTTTGCGCTTGAGGTCAGCGCTGACAGTCACGATTCGATCACTGGAGTCGACGATGAAGCGCGCGATCAGACTCCCGCCGCGCATTCGCGCGATAAGATGCAAAGCGCCCGAGTGCTCGATCATGACGTGTTTCTTTCCGAGCACGCGCGAGATCACGGCGCCGATCAGCCCACTGGGCACCATCCAGTGCGAGCAAATCACGTCCGCGCGGATTGACAGCACGAGTGCGCGCATAAAGAAACATACGACCGAAACAAATGCCGCTGCCTTGATGAACAAACTCGCCCTGGTCAGGTGATTTAGGTCATCGCTCGCCTGAAACGGGTCGAGTGCCGGCGGTAATATCGATCTGGATCTAAACAACGTAAACGAATCAGCCGGCCAAGGGAGTGCGCGGAGATCGGGAGGCGCAAGGATTTTGACGTTGAATTCTTCCGAAAGGCTGCGCGCTAAGTCGCGAATGTAGCCGCACGTTTCATCGCGCGGCGAGGAGGGAAACGAACTCGTCAAGATTAGAAGGGCTGGCTTGTGGTTACGCTTCAAGTCGGTACTCGATTGGCATAGTCTTTGGGCAGGCTAATTCGCTACGTTTTGGCGCGTGACCTTTCTCGAAGATAGTTTCGCAGCATCAGCCAAAGAATCGTCGGCACCACTGTGAACGGGTTGAGCCCGGATATCTCATCGCCGTAGACGGACCTGACTGGAACGCTCTCGATGCGAAGCCCGGCCCGACGCGCGGCGAAGAACATCTCGGTCGGGAAGCCGTATCGATCATACAATTCATCCAGGTCCAAACGCGCCAGCGAGTCGCGGCGAATCGCAGTGTAACCGCAATGAGCGTCGAGGCTTTCGTTGAATGACGCAGTTAACCGCGTAAGCCAACTGAAAACGCGGTTGCCGAGGTAGCGACGCAATGGCATCCTCGCGATCGTCTCCTTGTCAAGGAAGCGGTTCCCTTTCACGTATTCTGCTCCGTCGATCACGGCATTAAGCAATCGCGGAAGATCTCGACCATCCATCTGCCCGTCACCGTCCATCACAGCGATCAATTCGAAGTTTCCGGCCAAGCAATATCGATATCCTGTCTTCGTCGCTGCCCCGACGCCGCGATTGCTTTCATGCCTTAGTAACGTCACGCGGGAGTCGGTTATTCTTGAGAGTGTCGACAAGCTCTCGTCGGTGCTTCCATCATCGACCGCCACTATCAGATCGACGAAGTCTGGTACGCGTTCGATCGCGCGCGCGACACAAGCCTGCTCGTTATGAACAGGCATCACCACTCCAACTCTGTGACCTCGATACATAGGCTCAGGTTGATTCCGCTGGGGACGCTACATCAGCTTTCCTTTGAAGTCGTGTCAACGTCCACAAACAAATCCGCCGTCATAACACACAGGTTGATGAGATCAATGTCGGCGTTCAAGCTTCACCTCGTGACTCGCTTCTGAGTCTTGCCCTCGAGACGTACAAGATTCCTCCGGCGATTGCGGTCAAGTAGATCGGGGCAAATGCCAGAATCGAAAACGTCAGCGCCTGCTCGCGTGCGATCCCGATGCTTCCCAGTAGCGCTATGACTGCCCACTCTCGTACCCCAAGCCCCCCGACCGATATCGGCATCAGCCTTACGAGATCAACCAGCGAGATGAATGCGAATAACGTCAGCAATCCGATCGGCAATCCCATCGCCCACGCTACGGCATAACACCCAAGACTCCATGCGATTCTGATCGTGACCGAGACCGCAGTCGTGCGAATTAGCAAGTTCGGTCGTCGACGCAGCTCGGACACTGCTTCGAGCGTCCGCGCGGCCGCTTCCGCCGCGCGCTTCATCTTAAACCGAAGGCCTGCGGCTCTGATCAATCGAGCCAATCGCGTCGAGACATATTCACTCATCAACGTCGCAATCACGATGAAGGCGAGCCCCAGGACAGCTTCGCTAACATAGATCGCTGGCTCGGTCTGCGTGTAAGCGTTGGTCATCAGCGTCGCCGCCAGGCCGATGAACAACAGCGTGAACACTCCAACCAACCGCTCGTACACCAGCGTCGATAGTACGAATGCTTTGTCGCGCACTTCGCGATCAACGTAGATCAAGCGCGCCACATCGCCGCTCACGCCTCCACCCGGCACAAAGTTCGTGAAAAAAATTCCAATAAGGTAATAAACAAACAAGCTTCGCGTTTTGAAACTCCGGCCTCGCGCAGACAGAATCAGGTTCCAGCGATAAGCCATTAGCCACGTGACCGCGAATGACGCCGCAACCGCCAGCGGCAAGTAAGCTACGCGCGTATTCTTGATCGCGTCGGCCAACCCACGAGCATCGGACTTAACCACAACCAGCGCGAGAGCGACGATGCCAATTGTCGCCTGCGCGAGACCAGCCAGGTTCACGCGCCTGCGAGCGCTCGGGGGCTTGACTTCTGATATGACTTGCTCGGCGCTTTGCGTTGTCATCAGCGCTTGCCTCGAGGTTTTGAATGGATGTTGATCCACATTCGCGCAAGTTCCAACAGCGTCGAGGGGATGTGACTTGGCCGAACAGTTGAGCGGCCAGCCGGTCGCGGATAATGGCGCACACCTACTTCAGTCATCCGAAATCCGAAGTATCTTGCTTTGGCGAGCATCTCAGCGTCCACGAAAAACTTCTTCGATTCGATTTCCACCTTGTCGAACACTTCGCGGCGAAACAGCTTGAACGCGCAGTCGATGTCGCG
>DATFWM010000064.1:0-9576 GCA_035259295.1 Blastocatellia bacterium
GCAAGAAGATACGGATGCTGTCGAACCCGGCCTCTCTAATGAAGGTGAAGTCACGCTTGACCTCATCAGGGTCAAAGCGTTCCCACCAGTACATCGCGCTGCTGATGGGCCAGTAGTTTATGCCGAGATGGAACTTCATGATTTCCGCGAAAGGAAATCGGGGAGGTAGATGCAAAGGACGAAATTGGGAATTGAAGAGTGAGAATTGAGAATTTCAAAATTGACCCGCGATTTCATCCTCCCAATCTGCACCTTCAATCTTCTTTTTCTTTTTCAATTTCCTGCCACGCGACCGTAGTCGTCTTCCAGCCGGATGATGTCGTCTTCTCCTAGATAATCGCCTCGCTGAATCTCGATGAACACCAGCCTCTGGTCTCCGGGATTCTCGACCCGGTGGGCTGTTCCGACCGGGACGTCGGCGGTTTCACCAACTCGCACAATCAGCTCGCGTCCGTCGAGCGTAACCTTGGCCGTGCCCTGCACCACCATCCAGTGCTCGGCGCGTCGCGAGTGACGCTGATAGCTCAGGCGCTTATGCGGCAGCACTTCTATTCGCTTGACCTTGTAGCCATCTGCTTCGTCCAGCACCGTGAAGCTTCCCCATGGACGCTGATCAAATCTCGGATTCTGGTTCCCTGCCGTCGCATCCGCTGCCTTGGTTTGCTCCATCCCCAAAACCTCCTCGTAGACCCTGATGTAATCTTCTACCATTCGCTCGCGACTGAAATTCTCTTCAACATATCGGCGCAACCGCTGCGAATCAAGCTCGGGCGTCAGACTCAGCGCTTCGACTGCTCCGTCGATGCTGCTCACGATAAAGCCTGTCTCGCCGTGTCTAATTATCTCAGGAACGGAACCGCGCGGGTAGGCGATGACCGGCGTGCCACAGGCCATCGCTTCAACCATGCTCAGTCCAAAGGGTTCGTCAAAGCTGATCAGGTGTAACAGCGCATACGCGCCGCCGAGTACCTCATCTCTAAGCTCGGGGCCAACCGAGCCGATGTAGCGAACGCGCCCGCCGTCAATGTGAGGCTGGATTTCGCGCTCGAAGTAATCACGGTCTTGAACGATGCCCGCGATGACCAATCGGCGACTTGCGCGCCGCGCTACTTCGATCGCTTCGGCAGTTCCCTTCTCGGGATGAATTCGACCGAAGAACAGCAAGTAGTCTCCACGGGGGCGTCGCAAGGTGAACTCCTCGAGCGGGATGCCGTGATAAACCGTAGCCACATAATCGAGCTTCGAATTGCGGTCCGCATTACTAATCGCAACGTAATAAGCGCGGCCGTTGTATTTCTCATAGACCGGCACAATTCGTTCCGAGGAAAAACCATGAATCGTGGTGACCACAGGCGTCTGAACCAGGCCGCTGTAAGTGAGCGGGAGAAAATCGAAATGATTATGTACCAGGTCGAAGTCGTCGGCCCGCTCGAAAACCTCTGAGACGTGCAGCGACTCCCAAACCTTGGGATCCAGGCTCGGGTCTTCAGAGTAAGATCGCCGACACACCGAGACGAGCCGCGCGCGGGTGACCGAATCGGAAGTTGCGAACAGCGTCACGTCGATGCCGCGCTCGACCAGCCCTTCAGTCAGAAGCGACACAACTCGCTCCCACGGCCCGTAGTGCCGCGGGGGAACTCGCCAGGAGATTGGCGCCAACATCGCGATTCGCATGACTGATGAGTGATTCGTGATGCGTGATCCGTGATGCGAAATATGTGAGCACGTAGTAACGAATTCATTCGGTACTCCGACAACAAACGAATGAATTCGTTTACTACGTGCTTACTGATCATGGATCACGGATCACGCATCACTTTCCCTTGTTACTATCCAACCTTGTGCGCCGGGTCGGATTTGATCCAATCCAGCAACTCAGTCAGCTTGGCCGTGGCCAGACCGATCGAGGTGTCCGCGGCGCCATAGTACAAACGCAACTCGTCACTTCCTTTGTCATGTATCACCCCGCAAGGGAAGACGACATCGCCCACGTCGCCCGTTCTCTCGTAAGGCTCATGCGGACCAAAGACCCACTCGTCTCCTCGCCAGATCGCTCGGCAGGGAACCTCCAGATCCAACAGCGCCAGTCCCAGTCTGTAAAGACAGCCGGCCGGAGTATCGCGCACGCCGTGATAGATGATCAACCATCCGTCTGGCGTCTCAATCGGAGGAGGCGAGAGACCGATTTTGTTAGCGTCCCACCACGAACCCTGTCGGGCTTCCAACACTACGCAATGATCGCCCCAATGCTTCAAGTCCGGCGAATACGACAGCCAGATATTCGCTTTTACTCGGGGAAAATTCGCCAAGGGGCGATGCAATAAAGCCCACCGTCCCCCAAATCGCTTCGGAAACAATGCGGCGTCCTTATCTTCAGGCGGCATGATCGCGCCTCTGCGCTCGAAATTGCGAAAGTCACTCGTAAACGCCATCGACACCAACGGCCCGCTGGTGGAGTAAGACGTGTAGGCAATCGCGTAACGATCCAGCTCCGGAACCCATGTGATACGCGGGTCCTCAATCCCCCACACTTCTTCGGGATAGTGCTCAGGGTCAGGCCGCATCGTCGGTTCCGGATCAACATTCCAATCGCTCACTCCGTCCTTGCTTGTGGCGGCGGTCAGATGAGAAATTCCTCGACGATCTTCGACTCTCGCCAGCATCAGGGTTTCCCCGTTTGCCAACTTTGTGGCTCCTGCATTGAAAACGCTGTTAGCAGGATAGGGCCAGTCGCTCATCGTCAAGATTGGATTGTTTTTGTGTCGAACAAACAGTTGCGGAAACTTGTGTTTTTTCATTAACTCGTCCCGTGGCCTTTAACAATAGCGGCGATCAGCAGTGAAGAGAAGCGCTTCTCACTCCGCTATAGCGGCTGCCCTCGAAAGTGAGACAGTGGAAACCGGGGACACCGCTCCGGCAGCGCCGGCTTCCATAGTCTTATGGCGGGGCTCGGAGATCACTAGGAAAGCCAACAACCCGCAGATCACCGACTCCGCGCCGCGATTCAAGCTAGGTCCCTGCGGGTCCAAGCCGTCGGCGCAGGCTCCAGTTGAGGAATCATAGAGATTCGCACCCAATCGGTTTCGTCCCAGCAACCATTCCGCCGCTGCTTGGGCCAAGTTTAAATAACGTTGATCCGTTGTGATGTCGTACGCCAGCAGACAGGCTTCAGCAGTGTATCCTGCCTCGATTGGCTGCTGGCTGAAGACCGCGCGGTGGCCGCCGCGGTGATACCAGCCTTGATTACCGACAAAGTCAAAGTTGCCGTCAAAATAGGTTTGTTCCAAAAGAAACTCTAACGAGTCCAACCCGATCAATTTGAAATACTCATCACCCGTCAAAACGTAAGCGAGCAACATCGCCATAGGCATCTTCGCGTTGGCGTAGGTCAAATCGTCGCCAAACCACAGCCAGTCGGAACTGTCGGCGGTGGCGCGCTCGTACCATCCCGCGAGCTGGCGGGCTAGCTCGCCTACTTTTCTGCGCGCCGGATACGCGCCCTCGTAATACTGCAAGAAGTTATATAGTCCGCACAGCGCATAGGCCATTGCTCGCGGATGGTTAAACTCTGCCCCGCGCAACGCCCGCTCGAACATATTGCATGCCAACGCGCGCATCTCGTCAGTCGGCGCGTAACGCACAGCCGCACCCAACCCCCACATCGCCCTACCCAGTGTGTCCTCGCTGCCACGTTCATCCAGAAAATGGCGATCGTAGCTCATGAGGTTGTGGAAATGCCCATCATCCAGTTGCGCATACGACAAGAAACTCAGATACCGGCCAGCCAGCTCGCGCGCCGCTTCATCGCCAAACTGGTCGTAGTATTTCAGCGCGACCACCAACGCGCGAGCCGCGTCATCGGTGGTGTAGCCAAACCGGCGATCTGGAATGCCGTAAGTCGCGTGCTGAATGATCCCGGTGTCGTCGGTCAAGCGAATCAGGTGATCCAGCTTGATTTGAGGCGGCTCGTATCGCTGCGCTGTCGCCTTAGCGGCGCCGCGCGAGAACTTCTTGCTTTGATACGCCGCTACAGTCCGTTCGAACACCTCGGCGTAGCGCTCGGCGACTTCGCTCCAGATCATCTGCCGCCCTAACTGGTAAGCCCGCTTACGCATTCGATGGCGGGCGGCGCGGTTCTCTATAAGGTCTAACACAGTTCGTGCGAGTCCCGCCGGATCGTCGAAGTCCACCAACAAGCCTCGGCCCTCAGCCAATAACTCTTGCGCATACAGATACGGAGTCGACACAATCGCTTTACCCATTCCCACCGCGTATGCGAGAGTGCCGCTGACAATCTGTTCCTTGGACTTATAAGGTGTGACGTAAATGTCGCAAGCCCCGATGAGCTCGAGCAGCTCGCTCAGCTCGAAGTAGCGGTCGTAAAAGATCACGTAGTCATCAAGCTTCAACCCGCGCACTTTTCGCTGTAACCAGAGTCGATACTCCTCGCCGTCGCGACGCTTCACCTCGGGATGGGTGGCGCCGAGCACGACATAAACAACCTCCGGGTGCGACCCAACGATATCCGGGAGCGCTTCCATCATCGTCTCGATCCCTTTGTTGCGGCTCAACATTCCGAATGTCATGATCACCAGCCGGCCTTCAACTCCTATCTGGTCCTTGTAGAAGTTTGAGTCGACGAACGGAACATCGGGCACGCCGTGATGTATGAAGCTTATCTTGTCACTCGGCACTCCATAGACCTTTTCAAGTATCTCGATCGCCCGCCCGTTAAGAACTACCAAACGATCGGAGGCCTCCGCGACTCGGACCAGCGATTCTCGAAGTCCGGCTGATGGTCGTTGCAACACCGTGTGGAGCGCTGTGACCACCGGCTTGTGCAGCCGTTCCAAGAACTCGATCGCATAGCGCCCATCCGCGCCACCGAATATCCCGAATTCGTGCTGTAAACACACGACATCTACGCCCGAAAGATTTGCGTATTCGGCCGCGAGGCGATAATCGCTTGATTCATTCTGCTTGATTTCAAACACCGTCTCAGACGGATACTTGTAGCCTGCCGCAGTATTAGTGATAGCGATTATGTTCGCTTGCGCCCCGTAAGGCGGCTCGCAAATGGACCGGCGCAAATCGCTGGTGAATGTCGCAATTCCGCACTCGCGCGGAGGGTACGTCGCGACAAAACAAACGCGCGATAGACCAGTTTGAGTTTGCCTCATGACCGATATTGCTCCTCTAACTGTCAAGTTAGCGGACAGTCTGCGGGCGATACACGGTTACCGTACCCGTGTGCCTTCAAACATCTTGCAATTTGAATGCTGCTCTCGAGCGACGACTCTTAACTGCGGATTTTCGCGAGAGCCAAGCTATCTCTAACGGAAGATGTATGACGAGTGAGGCAAATGTGAACTCAGCAGGCGACAACCTTGCTCGATGTTGTTGGCGGATGATTTAAGAGACCACTTGATAGTCAACTATTCACAACGCTTGCCCTCAGCACGCGTCTGGCATAGCTCTTGATTGCTGAAGAGTTACCCAACAAGAACATTCTAGAAGCGGTGGGTCGGAACAGTAGAGGTTGTTTATGCCGCCCCCGGCGCGACCAAGCAAGTGCGCTGCTAGGCGTCTGCAAACTCAGACTCGCTAGCGCAGGGGTCGGCGCGACCAAGAAGCCGGCCGCCCATCGCTTTTTGACCGCGAGAAGCGGTCGCGGGAGTTGCTCAATTGAGCACTCAATCATCGCAACGAGAGTTCGGCGCGAGGTTGGAGTTTCGTGCCGGTTGAGACGAATTTGCTAGTCTAAAAACAAGGAGGAATAGAATGGCCAATGTAGATGTGCAGAGAACAAGCGAGCTGGCTTCTCAGCAGGGAACCGGTCTCGCTCGTAGAGGTTCCTTTTATCCCTCAGCTTTCTCACTGAGCCCGCGGAGTTTATTCACCGCGAGCCCGTTTGAGCTGATGAGACGATTCACAGAAGATATGGATCGCATGTTTTCGGACTGGGGCCTGTCGACCCCCAGCCGGTGGGGCGGCGAGAGCGGCTGGTCTCCGCCGATTGAGGTTCTTGAGCGTGACAACAACCTGATTGTTCGCGCTGAGCTGCCAGGTTGTAACAAAGAGGACATAAAGGTCGAACTGACCGATGAAGGGCTCCTCATCCAAGGTGAGCGAAAGCAAGAACACGAAGAGAAGCAAGAGGGCTACTACCGGTCGGAGCGGTCCTACGGCAATTTCTACCGGCTGATCCCGCTGCCTTCGGAGGTGAAGGAGGATCAGATCAACGCGAAGTTCAACAACGGGATTCTCGAGGTGACCGTGCTGATCCCCGAGTCAGCGCGCAACCGGCGAGAGATCCCGATAGAAATAACCGCTGGTGAACAGAGCAAGGCTGCCACCGGAGGGAAGACCAAGAACTAAACACACCAACGCTAATCGCGCAGTCGCGGCCACCGCGCGCAGACGCGGTGCCGCGACTGCCGCCTGGGAGCTCCCGACTCAGGCATTACGCTTCCCGTAATTCGAATGATAAGATGTGAGGGCGGCGATGAGTCTCTCGGACCAGCCGTGCTGACATCAACCATGAATACCCAGGTGTTAAGGGCTTCAGTTGCCCTTTTTGCTCTTTGCGTCTCGGCGTCGGCGCAGCTTCCGCCGACCACTGTTCCGACCGGCAAGCCCCTGCTTAAGCGCGATCGCACGCAGCGAATTCTTTATCCGAAAATAATCCAGCACGAAGACGAGCGCACGGTTACAAACGACCTGATAGAGATGCTGTTGCCGCCACACGGCGGCGCGCGCCGCCGCGCGATAATTGCTCTCGGCCAGATCGGCTATCCAAGTGCGCTCGCCTCGCTGCTGGACATTCTGACCAACGAGAAGAGTCCCGAGAATCGCGATCCAGAGCTTCGTGCGCTGACTGCGTTCTCGCTCGGGCAGATTCAAAATCAACACGCTGTGTCAGCCTTGTTGGAGCGGCTCGATCCGACAAACGAAAGATCGGCGGTTGTGCGAGCGAGGGCGGTCGAAGCACTAGGTAAGATTGCTTCCAACAAGCAGGCTGCCGAAGCGCTCGGCAAGTACGGTATTGACGGAATCGCCGACGCCATCGTTCGCTCGCTGCCCTCGACCAGCGGACCTGTTTCCGACGACGCGAAACTCGTGGGTTCGTTGGCACTTACGGCCTTACTCAAAATCAAACAGCCGTCAACCATCGCGGCGATCGCTGCCCAGCTTCGCTCGCCGGATGCTGATTTGCGTTGGCAAGCCGCGAACGCGCTGGCGCGAATTCGTGAAGGCATCTCGGTCGCGGTTTCTGCGCTCCTGCCTTTGCTCGACGACAAGGAAGCTCTCGTGCGCGCTCACGCCGCTCGCGCTCTTGGCGTGGCCAAAAATACGCAGGCGGTCGAGCCTTTGATCAAACTGCTGACAGACAAGGACGAGCGCGTGGTGGCGAACGCAATCAATGCTTTGGGTGCGATTGGCGACGCGAAGGGAGTCGATCCGTTGCTCGCTTCCGGTAACGCGTTGCTTGCGGGCTATCGTGCATCTGATCGCGACAAACTAGGAGTTCCGACTCAACAGAACTTGCTATTGCTGGTTGCAACCGCGCTTGGAAACATCAAAGAAGACCGCGCGCTTCCGTTCCTGAAGTCCATAAGGTTCGCCGACGGTAAGCTTGGCTCCAACGTTGAAACCGAGGTCGCCGTGGCGAAGTTTGGCGAAGCTGCGTTCTTCGACGCTCCTGCCACGGCCAAGCCCCCGTCCGATGATTGGAAGTCAATGGCCAACTACGCTCGTGGTCTGGGACAGCTCGCCAACGATCGCGCGAAGTCCGGGCTGCTGGATCTGCTCTCAGGCAAAGCTTACGGCAAGCCTGACCCTCGCGCGGTGCCGGACATCTTGAGCTCTTTGGCTGCAGCAAAGGTGGAGAGCCTGCGGGGCATTCTGCTCGATCAGCTCAAGTCCTCCGACGTGTTTGTGCGCGCGACAGCAGCAAACTTGCTCGCCGAGTCGAGCGATTCCTCTGATGCGGTGATCGCCGCGCTCTACGAGGCCTACAGATCAGCGCGCGCGGACAAGGTCAACGACGCGCGTATCGCAATTGTCGAAGCGGCGGACAAGCTCAAGCATCCGATGAACATTCAGGTGCTGTCTGAGCAGACCCGCGACGAAGATTACGTTGTGCGACTCAAGGCTGCTGAGCTCCTTCGCGCTTCAACCGTTGCGGCAAACACTACACGCTTGAGCATCGGCAAGGTTGAAACCGGTCACGACCGCGCTTATTGGCGGCACATAGCAGAGCTAAGCGAGTCCATCAAAAACCCGACCGCCGTGATTCACACCAAGAAGGGCGACATTCGCATAGAGTTGTTCGCAGGAGAGGCCCCGATGACCGTCGATAATTTTGTTCGTCTCGCGCGGAGCGGGTTCTACAACGGGCTCACGTTCGTGCGCGTGGTCCCAAACTTCGTGATTCAAGGCGGAGACCCGCGCGGCGATCAGAACGGTGGACCGGGCTATCAGATTCGCGACGAGATCAATCTTCGTCCTTATCTCACTGGCACCGTGGGGATGGCGCTTTCGGGAAAAGACACGGGAGGAAGCCAGTTCTTCATCACTCACTCGCCGCAGCCTCATCTAGACGGCGGATACACAGTGTTTGGACAAGTGATCGAGGGGATTGATGTGGTCAATCGCATCGCTCGCGGCGACCGCATCGAGCGCGTTGAGATTACCGAGCCGAAGTGATGTAGGCAAAATCAACTGGCAGACGCTTGGCCTCGGTAATCTGCCACACATCTAACATTAGCCTATAGTCGACAGAATCCGAAAAATAACGCCACTTTTAGTTGCCAGTCTTCTTACTTGCAAGGGGCGTGTTTCGAACAAAGTTAGTACGATTTTCAGACGCTGCCGCTGAGTTTGCCCCCACATTATCTCACAAATGAGCGGTATATCTGGTTTAGCACTTGCTTACTTTGAATTGGGGATTGGGAGATAGATCAATGCGCGTGCACCGAAGACCATTCATCCTTTTAACGGCGTTGATTGGCTGTGTGCTTTTTGTGTGTATGCAAGAGAGTTTGATCGCCGCTCCGAGCAACCGTATTAAGAACTTCGGCCGGATCGATCAGAATTACCGCGGCGCCCGACCTAGGCATGACGATTATGAGTATCTTTCATCACTCGGTGTAAAGTGTGTCATAGACCTGGAACGCCGAAGCGGCGCCTCCGAAAAACAGTACGTTGAAAAGGCAGGCATGAAGTTCTATCGAATTCCCCTGTCAGACACCGACAAACCGAACAATCAAGAAATTGAAGAATTCCTCAAGATCGTTAACGATCCGAACAACCAACCTTTCTATCTCCACTGTCATGCGGGTCGGGATCGCACCGGGGCAATGGCAGCTATCTATCGAATCGCGCACGATGGGTGGAATGCTGACAAAGCGTACGCCGAGATGAAGCAATTCCACTACGGCAAGGGCGTCGGGCATGGAGCTATGAAGTCCTGTGTCTACGATTACAGCCGGCGTGTACCCGACCGATCAAGAACCGTCGACGCCAAAGCCAACCACAAAGCGTCGGGCTGACGCCCATCGTTGTTAGCGGCTC
>DATFWM010000065.1:0-2808 GCA_035259295.1 Blastocatellia bacterium
CACCTGCAACGTGCCGGTGAAAGCGGGCGGCGTCACGCCGATGATGTTGAATGTTTGTTTGTTGAGTTTGAGCGTTCGGCCAATGACGGCAGGGTCAGCGCCAAACCGCTCTTGCCAATATTGATGGCTGAGCACAACCACCAACGCGGCGCCTGGCTTGTCATCATCAACGGTGATCGCGCGTCCTAAACCCGGCTGCAATCTCAGTCCGGCGAAATAGTCGCCGGTCACGGCTTGACCGTTGATAATCTCTGCCTGCTCACCCACCACTGCATTCAATTCACGCAGCGGGGCAAAGGCGAAGAGATCGCTGAGCGGGCTGTCCGACGCGGCGGCGCGCGCCTGACGCATCTTGTCAAAAACATCGTAGCGGAACAGCGAAAGCCCGCGCGTGCCCGGAGGTATGGGCACGTTCGAGGTGCCACTCATGCCACCTACTCTGAACGGGAGTCCGGCATACCAGGCAAACACGACTAGCCGGTCCGGCTCAGCGACTGGCAGGGTTTTGAGCAGCACGGCATCCACCACGCTGAATAATGCCGTGTTCGCGCCGATACCCAGCGCCAGCGTGATGACCGAGATCAATGTGAACCCGGGTTTCTTCAGAAGCACTCGCGCACCGTAACGCAAGTCTTGCCATAGTTCCCCGAGAATGTTACTCCTCCGAGTGGAACCCCAAACAACTGGTTCCTGGGCTACTGCTCGCTCAACCTTTCGCAGCTCGTTAGCCAGCAGAGGATTGTCTCTCAGTTCCGCGAGCGCGATTTGCGAGGCTTCTTCATCGCTCGCACCACTAGCGAGCAACTCAGCGTAGCGGTCATCTATGTGCTGAGCCAACTCTTCGACAATCTCCGCCTCGCGCGTCGGCTCCAGCTTCAGCGCTGCCAGCCGCTGTCTGATCTCTTCTTCCCAATCACGCATAATCTGTCGTTCAAGCCTGCTCAGGCTCAGTGATCCGATTGATCGCCGCTACAAACGACTCCCACGTGCTGCGCTGTGAGGCGAGTACTTTTCTTCCCTCGCGAGTCAATCGATAGTAACGCCGCCGCCGTTGCCCAGCCTTCTCCACCCAGCGGCCTTGAATCCAGCCGCGCTTCTCCAATCGGTAGAGCAACGGATAAAGCGACGCGACGTTGAAGCGAAGCACGCCCTTTGAACGCGCCTCGATGAGCTTGCTGATTTCATAACCGTGGCGAGGACGAGCTTCGACCAGCGACAGAATCAACAACTCTGCGCTGCCCTTTTTCAATTCACGGTCGAGTATTCTGGAGAGTATATGTGGCATAGCGATATATTATCTAGAAACTTATTTCTGTCAAGAAGTATTTTCAGTACCGCTAGTAATAGCTGAGTGTCGCTTTGCCGATCTCACCTGCCAGTTGTCACGCTCGCTACCGCTCGCGGTACTGACTCGGACGACTTCTCGGTAGCCAACGGACTTGCTCAACCACCGACACTGCGTAAAAATCTCGAAGGACGCGAAAGGAAGAAGGCGATGAATGAGAACATATTTCGCGAATACGATATCAGAGGAGTTGTTGATAAGGACCTCACCGACGAGACTGTCTATTATTTGGCGCGAGCGATCGGTACTTTCCTTCGAGCCCACGGGGCCTCACACGCGAGCGTCGGCCGCGACGCGCGTGAAAGCTCGCCTCGCTTTCGCGACATCATCGTTCGAGGGCTTAACGAAACAGGCTGTGATGTTCTCGATGTTGGGATGGTGCCGACCCCTGTGTTGTACTTCACGCTGTTCACGCAAGGCGTCGACTCAGGAGTTATGATCACCGGCAGTCACAATCCTCCCGACAACAACGGCTTCAAAATCTGTTTGGGCAAGAGCACGATCTTCGGCGAACAGATCGGGGAGATAAAACGCATCGCGCTGTCGCGCAAATTCGAAAGCGGACAGGGGAAGAAAGAAGAGCGAGACGTTAACCACGCCTATCAAGAATACATCCGCTCCAATGTACGCGTAGGGCCCCGCAAGTTGAAAGTCGTGGTCGACGCGGGCAACGGTATGGGCGGGTTCATAGGCGCGCCGCTGTACAAAGATCTTGGTTGCGAGGTTATCGAGCTGTACTGCGAGCCTGACAGTAACTTCCCAAATCACCATCCCGACCCGACGGTCGTGGAGAACATGCGGTTCGCCATAAACGCGGTGCGCGAGCACAAAGCGGATCTCGCAATCGCTTTCGACGGCGACGCGGATCGCATCGGAGTGGTCGACGAGGCGGGGCGGATCATCTGGGGCGACCAGTTGATGATCATCTTCGCGCGTCACATTTTGAAGGAGCGTCCCGGCGCAACCATCATTGGCGAAGTAAAGAGCTCGCAGGCGATGTACGATGACATACGTCGTCACGGCGGCAATCCGATAATGTGGAAAGTCGGGCATTCGCCGATCAAAGCAAAGATGAAAGAGTCCCAAGCGGCTATGGCAGGCGAGATGAGCGGGCATCTGTTTTTCGCCGACCGTTATTTCGGTTACGACGATGCAATATACGCGGGCGCGCGCCTGATCGAGATTCTCAGCAATACTAACGAGCCGCTTTCAGCTCAGCTTGACGGCGTGCCTCGCATGTTCAACACGCCTGAGATCAGAGTTGATTGTCCAGACGAGAGGAAGTTCGACGTCGTGCGGCGCTTAACCGGAGAATTTAAGAAGACCCACGAGGTGATAGACATTGACGGCGCGCGAATTCTGTTCGAACACGGATGGGGTTTGGTGAGACCTTCCAACACTCAGCCGGTCATCGTGATGAGGTTTGAAGCCGACAGTAAGGAACACCTTGAAGAAATTCAGAG
>DATFWM010000066.1:0-4386 GCA_035259295.1 Blastocatellia bacterium
GCACTGGCAGAGATTATCGGCTCGAAATGAGCACCGTGATGAAATCCTCCGAGGTTAGAGAATCTTTGGCGGGCGACTGGACGCAGTACTCAAAGCAGCCGCAAAGCCCTGGCGCAAACCAGTCCCTATCTTCGTGCGCCAAAAAGAGACGGGGGTTCGACGCTTGCGACGCGGATGCGAGCATCGACGATCACTCCGCCGCTCTCTTGAATCACGAACGGGTTGCAATCGAGCTCCGCGATCTGCGGTAAGTCTTCAACCATCGCGCTGACACGCAGCAAACCTTCTTCCAGCGCAGCCGCGTCGTACTTCCGCCCGCCGCGGAAGCCATCGAGCAATGGATAAGTCTTCAGGCCTCGGATCATCTCTGAAGCGTCTTCACTCGTAACAGGGGTCAGTCGCACCGAAATGTCTTTTATCAACTCGACCTGAACTCCTCCTGCGCCACACGCGACGATGGGCCCGAATTGCGGATCGTGCGCGACGCCGACCAGCATCTCGACTCCGCCCGTGACCTGTTGCTGCACGACGAAGCCTGATAGCGGTTGTCCGCCGGCTGCCAGCCTCTCAGCCATTTCATAAGCTGCGGCACGGACACGATCATTGCCGACAAGGCCCAGCTTGACAGCTCCTACCTCAGTCTTGTGAAGCAGGCCTGAGGCGCGGGCCTTCAACACGACTTCGCCGCCGAACTCGTCTGCCGCCCGCCCTGCTTCCTCTGGTGTTGTCACCACCCGCTGCTTGACCAAAGGCAATCCGTAGCAAGCAAGCAGTGCGTAGGTCTCGTCGCTCTCGAGCCATCCGTCACCGCGACTGAGCGCGTTAGCGACGATCGCGGCGGCCTCGTCTCGACGCACATCTTCAAAGCGAGGTGGCGCGCTTTCTGTTCGCTCGCGCCACTCTCCGTGACGCGCTACACGAGCTAAGGCCATCGCTGCGCTTTCAGGGAACGTGTAGGACGGAATGCTAACGTCGGCGTCACGCAGCTCATCCGGGACGCCTCGCTCCGACATGAAGACTGTCATCACAGGCTTGCTGCGATTGATCTGGCGCACCGCATCCACAATCGCGCGACCTGCGTCTTCTGCCTTTGTTGCGATCGGCGGAATAAATATTACGATCAGCGCATCAATGTTAGGATCGCCGGCTATTACGCCGATGGCTCGGCGATAATCTTCAGCAGTTGCGGAAGCAATCATGTCGACGGGATTCACGACGCTTGCCCCGGCCGGTAGAAAATCGCGCAACTCCTCTTGGACGTCCGGATCGAGCACCGGAACTTGAAGCTCTCGGGCTTCGCAAGCATCGGCGCAGAGAATTCCCGGGCCTCCACCGTTCGTGAGGATTCCAACTCGCCGGCCTTTTGGGAGTGGCTGGTTCGCGAGCAGCGACGCTACGTCAAACAGCTCTTCGAGAGTGTCTGTGCGGATGACGCCCGCTTGCCTGAACAGCGCGTCAACCGTTATGTCGGACGCTGCGAGCAACGCACCGGTATGCGAAGACGTCGCACGCGCGCCTGCCGCGGAACGTCCGCTCTTGACAGCAACGATCGGCTTCTTTCGTCCCACCCGACGGGCGATGCTTGAGAATCTCTTGGGCCTTCCGAAAGATTCCAGGTAGAGCAGTATTACATCGGTATTGGGATCTTCCTCCCAGTAGCACAGCAAATCGTTTCCTGAAATGTCTGCCTTGTTGCCCACCGATACGAAAGTAGAAATGCCCAGTCCCAGCCTCTTTGCGTATTCGAGCACTGCGAGACCAAGCGCGCCGCTCTGTGAAGAGAACCCAACGCGCCCGCTAGTCGGAGTCACGCGCGCGAACGTGGCATCAAGTCGTATATTCGGATCGGTGTTAATGATGCCCATGCAGTTCGGGCCTATCAGACGCATTCCCGCTCCGCGACATACGCGAAGCAGGTCGGCCTGGCGGGCGCGTCCCGCTTCGCCCGTTTCCGCGAACTCGGCCGAGATTACCACGAGTGCGCGCACTCCTTTGCGCGCACAATCTTCGGCCACTTTTATTACGCGGGCAGCGGGGACGACGATGATTGCCAGGTCTACCGGGCCGGGGATTGCCTCGACTGATGGATAAGCGGGCACGCATTGAATAAATTCAGCCGACGGGTTTACAGGATAGACTGGTCCATCAAACCCGTAGCTCAAAAGGTTCTGGAATATCACGCCGCCAATCGAATCGCGGTCACGAGACGCGCCGACGACCGCCACCGCGTGTGGATTGAAAAAGAGCTTAAGCGCGCCCGCTGCCGCAATACGCTCGCGGTCGTCGAAGCGTTCGATCGCTTCATCGGTGAGTTCGGTGGGGAAAGCCACATGCAGTTGCCCGACTTCAACCTTTACATCGATGTGAAAGCCTGACTGGCGGAAAACGTTAAGCATCTTGTGATTGGCTGCCATCACTTCCGCTTCAAACACGGCGATTCCGTTCTTAGCTGCTATCTCGGCCAGTTGACCGAGCAGGATCGTGCCTAGTCCGCGACCTTGAAAGTCGTCGGCAATCGCGAATGCTACTTCTGCACGAAGACCGCCCTTGACATCGTTCTCATCGAGACTGGCATACAGTGCGTGACCTACAAGACGGTCATCCACACCGGTGGCAGCTACGAGCCCGAACGTGCGGCGATAATCAACGATTGCCTCGTTATGGGCTGCGGCCGAGAGCGTTGCGTCTCTGACGGGCGAGAAGAAGCGCAGCCATCTGGACTGATCGGAGAGAGAACGAAATAACGCAAGGAGGCTTTGCTCGTCGTCAGGCCGGACGGGCCTAACGTGCACCGTCGAACCGTCGCGCAAGACTACATCGCCTTCTCGATAAGACGAATCTGCCAGAGCCTGTTTGTGATCGGTCGTCATGTCTCGCAATGATAGCGCACCCAGCTTTCTGCGCGACAACAGGCCTCCTTGAACTCAGCGAGCGGTCGTCAGAGCGGAGCGCGCATGAAGATTTATGCGCCGTCCGACTCGCACTTGTACATTTCGATGCCGTAAAGATGAGTGATCTCGCCAGTCTCCGGATTCATTTCAGGTATTACGCGGTAGGTGTCGGGCCGAACGGTGTAGTCCAACGCCTCTAACTCCTTCACCCGGCGATGGAAGGTTTCCGAGTCCCATTCACGCACTATGATGGCGTTATCCATGGTTAGTGTCCCAGGCGTTCACAACCGAAGGCCTGGTGTGGCCAGTTGTTTATGACTGACCGACTACCGACTGCGGTCGCCTGTACCGCATGATCTCCTGCTGTTCCGCGCTTGTCGACTGCGCAGGCAAACGGGTGCGTTCAACCAGACTCTTGCAAACTCGCACCCCGGCCTGCACAGATTCCAAGATGTTGCGGCAGCAATCGCGGTGCCGAAGTGTAAACGAATGCAACGTAGTAGGTCAGAACTCAATGTTGTGAAAATTCCCCACGCAGTGCGGAAAAAGCGCCAGGCGTGCACCTGCGGAATGGCACTGCGTCTGGAGCTACGAACCTAACTGTGAAGTCGCTGGTGCTCCGACGCGTACGCCCATTTAAGTGCGACCAAAGCGTAAGCCCAGGTTGGGCTCAAAGAGTAACCTCGCGACACTTGAAGCCGATACTGAAAAGAGCTGGCCTCCCGCTATCACTACGGCTCTACGATCTGCGTAACTCCTGGGCCACGTTGCTATTGTCGCCAGGGAAGAACCCGAAAGTGGTCAGTGAAAGACTCAGGCATGTGGGTATCGCGATGACGCTTGACGTTTACGTCACGTCTTACCGACGATGCAGCAAGCAGCGGCGGATAAGCTCGAAAGGTTCCTCTTTTCGAATGCTGGCACGCCATTGGCACACAAACAGAAAGAGCCAACCCACAGGCTGCCTTTAAGTAGTTGATAAGAAAAGTGAGCCGTGCAGGACTCGAACCTGCGACCTGGTTAAAAGACATTGGCAGTTTAACTTCCGTAAACATCAACACACAAAAAAGTCGTTTTTCGAATTCTGGAAAACTACAAGGCGGCGCGCAGCGGTGATCACTACACGGGCAATGGCGATCTACACCGGTAATATGCCACCGGATTTCCAATCCATAATTAGTCAGGATGGAGTAGAAGCGTTGACTGATACCGTCGCCAGAGCCAGCGAAGGGACTCGAACCCTTGACCTCCGGTTTACGAAAAAGTTGCCTTTCGGTTTTCCCAGGTTCGTCCCAGTCCAAAATTCTAACTTTTTTGGCCATTTTTCGCGTGTCTTGCTTGCGGTTGTTCTGCTATGTTTCCCGTGTTATCGCTGAATGAGAAACCGAATGAGTAACCAAGAAATTGCAGCTCGGGATGAAGAAATCCTTTGTGAACTTTTTCGGGTCGCTTATGTCGCTTCGTGCTCCGCACTTTCAGTAAACCAGGAGATCAT
>DATFWM010000067.1:0-7197 GCA_035259295.1 Blastocatellia bacterium
CCGTAAGACCAACCACCAATTCCAAGCCGGTTCGGATCTGCTATCCCGCGAGCGACCAAGAAGTCCACGCCTGACATTACGTCTTTGAAGTCGCCGCCGCCCCAGTCGCCGCGATTCATTTCTATGAAGCGATGTCCGTAACCGATCGAGCCTCGAATGTTCGGATAGAGCACGGCGTAACCGCGCGCCGCGAGCAGTTGTCCCCACGGCTCGAACGAATCGGACCAAACGCCGGTCGGCCCTCCGTGAACCAACACGACCGTCGCAACTCTGGTTCCGTCAACATAGCCGCGAGGCTTCAACAACAAGGCTTCGATTTCCGTTCCGTCAAAACTTTTGTAGCGCACTACTTCAGGTTTGATGAGCGGAATCTGCCCCCAACTCTCATTGAAACGAGTAACTTTCTCCCCAGCAGCTTCACCGTTTGACAGCCACAACTCCGGAGCATCCACGGCACTTTCCGCCACGAACGCAAGCAAGCCTCCTCGCTCGTCAAAAGACGCAGTCGGATGAACTCCGTTAGCGGGAAGCTGCTGAGCTTTGCCGTCCGCCTTGATGACACAGAACTGGCTCCTGGGGCCGGTTTGTGCGACTGACACCATCGACCCGTCGCGTCTCCAAACCACGCTGAAGACCGGACGATCGAGACTCGAAGCGGTCAGGTTTCGCGGCGCGCCGCCCTCGATTGATTGCAGATAAACATCGTGAGGCGTAGGCCCATCGACTCGCGCCGCCGCGTAAGAAAAGCTCTTGCCGTCGGGAGAGACTCGAATCGAGCCGAACGGTCCGCGTGGCGCAGCCAACTGTTTAATCTGACCGTCGCCAACGGCGACTGAGAAGATGCGGTTGGTGTGCTGGTCGGACTCCGGATGATCGGTCGCAGAGATTATCAACTTGTCGCCTTGAGCGGTCCACTGCGCTTCGGAAATCTGCCAGGGAGCGCGGGTCAGCTGGCTGACCTTCTTCGATTCCACGTCAATCAGCCAGAGCCGCGCTCGCTTATCGTCTCGATCGACGACTCGCGCGTCGTCTTTGTCCTTGTCTCTCTTCTCTTCGGTTTCGGTTTTGGGCTCAGGCGCGATAAAGGCGATTTTCTTGCCGTCTGGCGACCACTCGAACCAACGGATCGCATTCTTACCTTCGGTCAATCGCTCGGCTTCGCCACCGTCGCCACGCATCACATAAATCTGGGGCGAATCTTCCCGATCGGAGATGAACGCAAGTCTCTTCCCATCCGGCGACCATCGCGGGGAGTATTCAGACTTCGACGAGCTCGTAAATCGCCGCACTTCGCGCGAGCGAACGTTCAGCATCCAGATGTGTCTGCCCCGGGTTGCGCCCTTTGGAGGCTCGCTTACGACGAAACACACGCGTGCACCGTCGGGCGATATGCGAACATCTGATAACTGCCGCCGCGCGATCGCCTCTTCCGGCGTAAGTTGAGCTTGGGCAGCCGCAGGAACGACGAGAAAGAGCAGCAACGCGATCTTCATAAGTTGTTTCTCCGCGTTTGAGATTCCGGGATTATAGAAGATGCAGGCGGGTCTTCACAACGATAGCGCAGACTAAACCAGCATTACATCGGTGAAGGGATTTCAAGGTCTCGGCAGATGCTTCTAGCGGTACCGCTGGGAATCTCGCGATGTCGCGGCACCGCCGCAGATTTTCTGGTTTGTCTGTTGATGTACAGAGTGTGCTGCTTACCTTCGCGCACAAATTCGCAGCCGTGCTCTTCGGGATGCCGGAGTAAGTCGGTTCGTTTCATGCGGCGCGAAAGGCTATCTCTTCACTGCTGATTCTTTCTCTAGGCACCTCTTCGGCGAGCAGTCGGTTCCCTTCCAGCACCATTTCGATCGCTTCGTTCAGATTCTGGCGGGCTTCTTCAACACTGGCCCCGAGTGAGATTGCTCCCGGTAATTCGGCGACCGAGGCCTGGATGAGATCATCGACTCTTTCGTAGATTATGGTCATTTTGATTTCCATACCGACTCCGCAACACTGATGATACCAGAAAGCGAGATTAGAAGAATCCTATCCTTCCATTAGAAGCGTTTTGGCCCGCGCTTGAAATACGATCCCTAGAGAGCGGGAGCAGAGGAAGCCTAACGAGCTTGACTTATTACGGTCTGGGAAGGTTGGTACCCGATAAACTATTCATACCGAAGCGCTTCGATCGGATCAAGACCCGCTGCCTTGCGGGCTGGATAATAGCCGAACGCGATTCCAACAAACGCGGAAAACATTACCGCGGCAATGATAGATGCCGGCGAAATTAGCGTAGGCCAATTCAATGTTTTTGAGATGGTGAGCGATGCCGCTACGCCTACGACGATCCCGAGTAATCCGCCTGCCAGCGAAAGCGTGATCGACTCGATCAGGAACTGCCGGCGGATGGCTTTGCTGCGGGCGCCAATGGCCATCCGGATTCCGATCTCGCGCGTCCGCTCTGTTACAGATACCAGCATTATGTTCATTATCCCGATGCCGCCAACCAGCAACGATACGCCCGCAATGGAGGCCAGAAGATTGGTGAAGATCTTGCTGTTCGCATCTGCCAGCTCCGCCACGTCAGTCAGATTGCGAACGAAGAAATCGTTATCTTGATTCGACCCCAGCTTGTGACGCTGACGAAGCAGCTCGGTAATCTGGCTTTCCGCGGTGAACGTCGCACTCGGGCTCACAGCCGATACCATGACCTGATGGATCCATGTAATGGAAAGCATCTTCTTCTGCGCTGTAGTGTAGGGGACAATAACCGTGTCGTCCTGATCTTGGCCGTACTGGTTCTGACCTTTCGTGCTGAGGACGCCAATCACGCGAAAAGGAAGATTCCGAACACGCATCGTCTGACCAACGGGATCATTGCCCGCAAAGAGGTTGTCGGCAATCGTTTTGCCGATGACACAAACACGCGCCGCAGTTCGCACGTCGCCTTCAGTAAAGAACTCTCCGCTAGCAATCGGCCACGAGCGAATGTCGGGAAACTTCTCATTCGTGCCCTGAATGCCGCTCGAAGCAACCCAGTTCTGATTCCCGAATACAAGCTGACCGTTGGCGCGCACACCAGGACTTACGGCACGCACCGCAGGACATTCGCGTTCTATCGCGTCCGCGTCTTCGGGCGTCAGCGTATTTGAAGATCCGGCCCCACCACGCATTCCGCCAAAGTTCATGGAGCCGGACATCACGAACAGCATGTTGTTGCCCATATTCGCGATCGAGGCTTGAACCTGAGACGATGCGCCCTGGCCGATCGCTATATTTGCGATCACCGCGCCGACGCCGATGATGATGCCAAGCATCGTCAGGCTCGACCGGAGTTTGTTGCGGCCGAGCGCCCGAATCGCGATCTTAAACGTCAGCAGCAGGTTCATTCTTCGTCCTCTTCGTCTTCATCCTCGAGCGGCGGCAAGCTCTCGAGCTCTTCGCGCGCCGATCGCGGCTCTTTAATCATGTAATCGTTCTTGATCCGCCCATCCCTGAAAACGATTATGCGCCGGGCATACTGAGCAATGTCAGGCTCGTGCGTTACTAAGGCTATTGTGATCCCACGCTCCTCATTCAGTCGCTGAAACACATCCATAACTTCGACGGAAGTGCGGCTGTCCAGGTTGCCGGTCGGTTCGTCCGCCAGGATAATTGACGGCCTGTTCACCAGCGATCGCGCGATCGCAACCCGTTGCTGCTGTCCCCCCGAAAGTTGATTGGGCATGCTATTCATCCGATCGCCGAGGCCGACTATTTCCAGCGCCTCTTTGGCGCGCTCCAGACGTTCGTGGGCTTTAACCCCGAGATACAGCATTGGAAGCTCGACGTTTTCCAGAGCCGACGTTCGCGACAGCAGATTGAAGCCTTGAAACACAAACCCGATCTTGCGGTTTCGAATATCCGCGAGCTCATCGCGGGAGAGCTTTGATACGTCTTGACCGTCGAGAAAGTAATGTCCGCGCGACGGGCGATCCAGGCAGCCCAGGATGTTCATCGTCGTGGATTTGCCCGACCCCGACGCTCCCATGATCGCGATGAACTCGCCGCGGTCGATGTAAAGCGAGACACCGCGCAACGCGTGTATCTCGACGTCGCCCATCACATAAGTCTTGTGGACATGGCTGAGGGTTATCAGCGCCGGGCTCACCAGCGGATCTGTGACGTAGCTTGTTTCGGTCAGAATCTGAGCTTCCAAGTAGTCCCTACCTCAATCGTTTTGAGTTCAAGCTTCAGCTTGCGGTTTGTGAGTTCGCTCCTCTCCCGAGGAGCAGGTTGAAGCTTGGACTCAAAGCGCAACCTAAAGGTTGAACTCCTAACTTTTGGGCGCGGCCCGGCAGCTAATCGCGAGGCTCGCGCCCAAGTGTTCAGAGTTCAAGCTTCAGCTTGGGTTCTTTTTATCGACCCGGCCCACGACCGCCTCCCGGCGGACGCTGCTGCTGGAACGGCGAACCGGTTTGCTGCGCCGGCCTGCTTGCATTGGCGTCGTTCTGCCCAATTATGACTGTGTCGCCTTCGTGTAGGTCCCCAAAAACTATCTCTGTCACTCGACCGTTGGTGAGCCCCGTGCGAACAAAACGCGGCTCGATCTGCTTGTTGGCGCTCAGCACCCAAATCGTCTGCCACTGGCGTCGCTGACCGCCGCCGCCACCTCCGAAGCCTTGTCCACGGCCGCCACCGGCGAAACCTTGTCCTTGCCCGACTTGTTGGTTCGCGTTTTGTCCGCCGCCTTCTCGGTTACCCTGAGCGTTCGCGGCCGGTTGACCACCTTCGCCGCCCTGGCGACGGCCGAAGCCTTCGCGGTTGCCCTGGCCGCCCTCGCCTCTTTGATGCCCGCCCGCACGATTACCCTGAGCGGCCTCACCTTGCTGGGCTCCTTCGGCCATTCGGCGCTGACGCCAGGCTTCACGATTGAAATTGCCGCCGGCGGCCTCCATGCGCTGACGCCACGCCTCGCGATTGAAATTGCCGCCCTCGCCTCGATGACCTTGGAAGCCTTGACCACCCTCGCCTCGGCCGTTGAAGGCTTCGCGATTAGAATTGCCGCCCTCGCCTCTGTGACCTTGGAAGCCTTGTCCGCCTCCGGCCCGATGACCTTCGCCTCGCGAAGGTCGATTACCTTGACTCGCGCTCGCCTTTTCACCGCCCGGAGCGCCACCCTGCTGACCTTGCTGATCCTGTGACGCGGCCTCCTGCTGGCTCGCCTGAGCGCGTTGCGCTTTCCATTCTTCGTCCAACTCCTTCGTGCGCTCTTCCATTTTCGCTCGCAACTCCTCCTGCTGCTTATCGGTGAGATTAGAAGGCTTGAATCGCAGCGCTGCATTAGGGACGATCAAAACGTTGTCGCGCCTCGCAACCGGTGTCGTGATATTCGCGGTCATTCCAGGGCGCAGCTTCAACTGAGGGTTTGAGACCTCGATTACCGCGCTGTAGGTAACCACGTTTTGCTGAGTCTGTGCGTTCAGACGGAGTTGCATGATGTTGCCGGAGAAGACCTCCCCCGGAAATGCATCGACCGAGAAGTTCGCCTTGATGCCTGGTCGAATCTGCCCGACGTCCGCCTCATCGATCGAGGCCAGCACCTGCATTTTGGTAAGGTCATTGGCGATGGTGAAAAGAGTCGGCGCCTGAAGGCTCGCCGCGACTGTTTGACCTACGTCGACGCTGCGCGAAACAACGACGCCGTCGATGGGTGACTTGATGATCGAGTGATCGAGGTTCACCTGGTTCTGCTGAAGCTGAGCTTTTGCTTGCGCGACAGCCGCTTTAGCCTGTTCAAGTTTGGCCTTCGCCGAAGCGTTTGCAGCCTCAATCTGAACCACCTGAGCTTTAGCCTGCTCCAATCTCGCAGCCGCTGCGCTGGCTTGCGCTTGGGCCGCTTCGAGCTCGCGTCCCGAAAGCACAGTCTTTAGTTCCTGATACCGCTTTACGAGCGCCGCAGCATCATCGCTCTGCACTCGCGCGACTTCCTGATTTGCTTTGGCGGCTTGGAGGTTGGCCTTTTGGTTATTGATTTCTGTTTGTGCGGCCTGGACAGCAGCTTCCGCATTTGCGACGTTAGCACGCGCGTTCTCAACCTGGGCGTCGAAGATTGCGGGGTCGAGTCGCGCGATCACCTGTCCTTGGGTGACCTGAGAGTTGAAATCCGCCCCGAGCCAACTGACCGTGCCGGATACTTGGGAGCCCACTTGCACAGTCGTAACTGCTTGGACGGTACCTGTGGCCGACACGGTGACTTCCACGTTGCCCCGATCGACCTTCGCAGTAATGTAGTCGCTGGCGCTCGCTCTGTCGCCCCAAATAAAAGCTGCCACTCCAACGACTGCCAGCAGCAATACAGCAATTCCGATCGG
This sequence comes from Blastocatellia bacterium, assembly GCA_035259295.1. Classification (GTDB taxonomy): domain Bacteria; phylum Acidobacteriota; class Blastocatellia; order UBA7656; family UBA7656; genus Onstottus_A. The sequence continues at coordinate 6,339 of DATFWM010000067.1, forward strand.
CGTGCGCCGTTTCTTCACAACGGCGATGAATCTCCTCAGCCTCTCTGCCATCTGTTCCTCTTCACCTGGCGTTCATCTAACAAGACGATGACACCACTGTAGTATTCTGTCGCATATTTTAAGACGATTTGCAAACTAGCGCGGTTACAGTAAAGGGCGCGGGACGCAGTGCTTGACAGTTGATGGCGGCGCTACTTATAGTAAGGTTTTCCGAGCGGGCGGTTAGCTCAGCGGTAGAGCATCGGTCTTACAAACCGGGGGCCACTGGTTCGATTCCAGTACCGCCCACCAAGTAAGTCAACAGCTTACCGACGCTTCAAAGTCTGCGTTTCTGATTATCCCCAGTTTCATCCCCAGAGGCAATAATACGAGAGCAAAGAACAGAAGGCGTGTGAGTATTCGTCGCTCTGCTAGAGCGTAAGAATCGTACAACCTTCATCGACTGCGAGCGAGCGGATTACAGCTCCTGAGCCGGATGCTGGAGCACAGACTCACAGTGCTGAGAGCGGTCTCACGCGGCCAGAGGTGTGCCAGGTCTCCGACGAATTCGATTTTCAAATCTGCCTCATTGGTTTTAGGAGGCTCCGCGCCGGAACAATCGAACTCAACGTGATAACCATGTCCCTGTTCTGTTTTATTTCAACTTCCGTAAAGCGGGATGTGCCTGTTATCCCGCACCGGTCCACTGACATTTTACTGCCCTACCAGACGCCCTGCTTCATAAGATTGAATTGCCGCGCTGAATACCGCATCTACACTCGACCATGATACGCAACAACGCTGCGTAGAACTATTAACAAACAATTCATCGCGCTGTAATTCTTTACTAAACTCATTCTGCTATTTTCAGCTTTGAGAT
>DATFWM010000068.1:0-4434 GCA_035259295.1 Blastocatellia bacterium
CGCGTAGTCGTTGCCACCGAAACTAAGCCTGGCAGAATCATTGGCCAGCTCTCCGATGCCAACGAAGGTCCCGGGTGCGTCATCGCTGGTCGTATCAAGCACGCCTGACCTGAGCAGCAGCACATTGAAATCATCGCGCACTCTAAGCTGACCCGTTGCCCGTTCACCGCTTCTTGCCTTCGATTCGATTTGTCGTTCTGCATTAGATATTGAGCTCTCGTTTACCGCAAGCAGCTTGAATGAACCGTAATCAGAAATCTCGACGGCGCCGCCCGCCAGAACTTCAGCAAGCGTTTCGGAGTCGTCGTTTGATAAGGTGATTTTGTGCAGCCGGCCAGGACTTCGGTACGAGCTCGGTGTGATCGAGGCGCCGCTCAACCTGGTTTGTTTCTCCGGTGTGTCCGGTCTGCGGCCGGCGCTTACCACCGAAACCGACACGAACACCGCGGTGATGATACTTAAAACTGTGACGCGCACTCTATTAATTCCTCCTGAGGGTCGGGGACTCTTAAAAAACGACACAAACTGAAGTCTACGGTACATCACTGGCGGCGATTCTTCATTTGAAAGCCGAACAGTTTCCACTCGCTGCCTTCATCTCGGAAATACAACGTGACTTCCCCTGCAAGTTTTTCGAAGGCGGCCCCGTATACCGGCGCTGCCATCCGCTCCTTGCCCTCTCCCTGAAACGACATGTTCAACCGCGTATAATTCAGCACCTTCCCATGCTCGGTGAGTTGTTTCAGATTATCAGTCACCGTTTGACGGTTCTTAACCGCTTTGAAGGCTTCCGAGGCATCATTATAGATTGTGTCGTAATCGGTGTTGTTGAGTCGTTGGAAGAACAAAGCGGCAGCTTTGTCGACGTCCTCGGGAGGCGCCTCGTGAGAGAGTAATGAACATCCTGCGAGCCACAACGCAACGAATACAAGGGTAAGAGCAGATACGTTTCGAAGCATCAGCACCTCGTTGTGCGAAAGCCACTTTCTTAGGGGTCGACAGAAACAATAACAGCAGAGAAGGCGACCCGGCAACGAGCACGTCAGTCTCAATGTCACTTGTTCGTCTATTAGAAGATTAGCTTCAGGCTGAGAAGTATTGTACGTGGACGCTGGGTGCGACGGGGCGTCAGGAAGTTCGAATCGTCGCGATTGATAAACTCCGAACCGAAGCTGAAGATGGTGTTATTGAATAGGTTGAAGACATCCAACGATGGACGAAGCCGGAAGCGATCGCGCAGCGCAAAAGTTCGCGACGCTCTCAGGTTTATCGTGCGGGTGCCTGGCCCCAGACCGTAGTTGCGGGGCAGGTTCCCGCTCGAACCGATCGGCGCAAGCGCCAGTGCCGACTTGACGGCATCGGCGGGCGCGCTGCCCGGCCGTCTCCATTCGGGCCTTCCGATTGCAGTTATGAAGTCGGGGCGATCATTTTCGATGTCATTCAGATTACGATCAAATCCAGAGCCGATGTTGAACGGCTTCGACGATCCAAACGAGATTACGGGCGCCAGATCAATCTCGACGTATGGGACTTGAAACAAGCCGCTGAAGGTGAATCTGTGCCTTTGATCTTGTAGCGACAACGCCCGTTCGGCGCGACGGTCGAACACATCCTGAGGTGAAGCGGTGTTGGTCGTTCCTTCGTCGATGAATTTGGAAATCGAATAAACTGCCCTGAAATGCGCGCGGCGGCCCGCGGAATAACGCAACGAGAAAATGCCGCCGTGATAGAATGAGTTACCGGTTGACTCCAGCAACTCGACTTCGGTAAGCGAAGGATTGGGCCTCAGCGCGCGAACCGCGTTCAGCGCCGCCGTGATGTTTGACGACCGCGGCGCATTCAAGCCAAGCGTCAGCACTCGGACTCCGTTTTCCACTTTGATCGCCCCGGCGGTCGACGAAGTGTTAGCGCTGGCGTCGAAGCGTACGACGTCGGCATTGGTTCCCGAGATGGGCCGCTTGCCGCCGACGCCGGGTCGGTTGTCGAAATCGCGACTCAAGAGATACTGGCTGAGATTCTTAAGCCCGCTCGGCGTTAGCGGCGCGTTCACGTTGCTCTCGCGCCAGAGATGAGCCCCGCGAGTGAAAATGTAATCGGCGGTTGCGATCAAATGCGGAGTAAGCTGCCTTTCAATGCCAAGCCCTGTCTGCAAAGTGTATGGAATCTCGAGATCGGGAGTTACGCGCCGCAGGAATTTAGTCTCTGGAAAACCAAATCGATCAATTAAATTTTGATCGGTGATTGGCTGCGGGAAGCGCACCGAGGAGAGCAACGCCGGCGTCACATCAGTGTCGACGATAATCGTCGACGTGCCGAGAGAAAAATCATCTATCGTTCGCAGCAAAGCGCGGTTGTAGAACAGTCCGAACCCCGCGCGAACCACCGTCTTGCCGGGCTTGGCAAACGTTTTGAATCGTCGAAAGAGTTTCCCGCCAAACGGGTCCCACGCCACAGCGAGGCGCGGGCTGAAGTTGTTTCGGTCATCGAGTATCGACTCGTTGTCCCATCGCATGCCGAGCGACAGCATCAGGTTAGGTCTGATCTTCCACTCGTCTTGAATGAACAGCCCGATCACGTCATTCGATAAGCGGCTCTCGGTGTTGAACCGCTGAATGAACCGGCTCGGTTTGTTTGCGAGAAAGTCAGCAACTGTGTCGAAGGTGTATTGTCCCCCGGTTGCAAATAGGTCGCTGAAAGTCGAGCGCACGAATTGAATGTCGCCGCCCGCTTTGAACAGGTGCGATCCGAGAATCAGCGAAACGTTATCCTGAATCTGAGCGCGCTTCTCTTCTCGGGCGAACGCCGGCGACGCGTCAGTACCGGTGAACGCGCCTGCCGTGACGCGCGGAGACTGGATCACCACGCTGACCGAATCAGCGCTTGCCTTGCTTCGCGGAAGTAAGCGCGAATACTGTACTCTAGCCTGATTGACAAAGTGATTCGAGAGGATCAAGAAATCCGAGAAGCTGATCGAATCCGAGTTGCGGCCTTCAATCAAAATCGTTTCGGGCAAGCGAGTGCCGCCGGGAAACCCCCTGCCGTTTTCGCCACGCGCCAGGTCAAAGCGCGCCGCGGCGTTGTGCGCTTGTGAAAAGTTGAAGTCAACTCGCGCGTTGACCAGGTTGTTGGTCTCCGGCGTTGAAATGTCTTCTGAGACCAAGGCAGTCTGGCTGCCGGGCGACACGGGCCCGGTCGGCTTTGGAAGCGGAAACAACGGATTCGTCACGACGGGAAGCTGGACGCTGATCTCCGCGAAGTCGCTCACGAAGGATCGCTCGTAGCTCGCGAAGAAGAAATCTCGCTGCTTCAGAATCGGGCCGTGCGCAACTCCGCCCTCGCGCCGCTGCTGCTCGGGTACGCGACCAAGCCCTCGCGCGTTGCGGAAGAAGGTGTTGGCATTGAGCGATTCATCGCCGAAATAAAAATACGCGTCGCCGTGATAGTTATTCGTTCCCGCGCGCGTACGTATGTTTATTCGTCCGCCGGAAGCGCGCCCGTACTCGGCGGCGTACTGGTTAGTGATGACTTGAATCTCGGCGACAGATTCGGGACTCAGGCTGATCCGTTCTCGCGCCGTGCGATCGTCATTGTTGTCCAGGCCGTCAATTGTGATGTTGTTGGAAGTCGCGGGCGCGCCGGTGAGCGAGAGCAAACCGGCCTCTTCGGGCGTGCTTCGCAAGAAAACGCCTCGGCCTTCAGTGGCAAGATCGCTTGTCGACAACGGCGCCTCGTTCACACCTCCGAGCAAGAAAACGAGTTGGAGCGGATCGCGGTTGATTATTGGCAGTTCTTCCAGTTCGCGTTGGGTTACCGTGTCGCCGACTACTGTGCGAGTTGTGTCAATCAGCGGAGGCGCCGACGCGGCGACGGTGATCTGCTCGCTGACTCCCGCAGCGGACATAGTAAAGTCGATCGCGAAAGTGCGTCCGGTGGTTGCCGCGATCTCGTTGCTTTGTTCGTCCTTGAATCCGGGTGCGCTGACCTTGAGTCTGTAATTGCCCGGCGCGCTGACAGCGATTCGAAATCGTCCTTCAGCGTTGGATACGGCCGGGCGTTCAACTCCAGTGGCGACGTGGATGGCAACGACTTTTGCGGCTGGGATCAAAGCGCCGGCAGAATCGCTGATCATTCCCTCGAAAACGATGTTATCCAAATCATCCGCGATTGCATTAGAAGGAATGAGGAGCGCCAGTGCTGAGGCAGCTATTGCAAAGATGACTGTGCAAACCAGGACCCTTCGCATTTGAGATGTCTCCTACTGAACTTCGGAGCGCATACTATATGCCGAAGGTGCGTGGGATTACAATCCAAAAATGAAACACTGGAGTCTGCGTTACTTTGCCCAAGCCATTCCGTCGGGCTCGCGGCCAGGCTCTATCGTTCCCCCAATCGACAAGTCGTCGAGATTGATCACTGTCACTTTGTTGGCTTGGG
>DATFWM010000069.1:0-3181 GCA_035259295.1 Blastocatellia bacterium
CAGAAATCGGTCCGAATAAAGGAGTTGCTCAATCAGATTCACAAGCGGCGGGGATCGCTCGATCTATCATTTCTCAACACCGCGCCGCTCGTAGAGGCGAAACGGTTTCTTAGCAGCTTCAAAGGCATCGGTCCAAAAACCGTCGCTTGCACCTTGCTGTTCGCGTTCCACAGGCCCGTCTTTCCGCTGGACACCCACATCTTTCGAATAGCGCGCAGGCTCGGGCTGATCCCAGAGAAATGCTCAGACGAAGAGGCGCACCGATTGATGGGAGAGATGATTCCCCCGAAACGATACTATGAAGTTCACATCAACTTGATTCGACACGGGCGCAAGATCTGCCGGCCAAGTGATCCGTTGTGCGAGCAATGTTGTCTGATTGATTACTGCGAGTATTATCAGTTCGCCAACAAACAGCGGATCTAGCGGAAGCGAGGACGGCTACTTGGAACTCCGTCAGGAGTTCAATGTTTGTAGATTCTGTGTCGAGCAACCCCGAACTCCGTCAGGAGTTCAATGTGTCTGGCTAAGCGTCCAAAACATTTCACTCCTAACGGAGTGAGGCTATCCAGCTCGTCGTGTCTACAAACATTCAACCACTACGTGGTTGTGATGCAAGCATTCTGACTATCTCAAGCGCGATTTGGCCTGCGGAGCGCTCTCCTGTCGCGACGACGTAATCCGCCTCAGCGTAGCCCGGGCGGCGATGGTCAAGCAGCGCGCTCATTTCAGGTCCGCTGCCAAGTAGCGGGCGGGACTCGTCGCCACCGACTCGCCGAAGACACACTTCAAGCGGGCAATCAAGCCAGACGGCCTTGCCGATCGAGCGCAGCTTCGCCCGGTTCTCTGCAGACATGTAAGCCCCGCCGCCAAGCGCAATCACCGCGCGCTTCAATTCGACGCAAGACGCGATTGCTTCGCTTTCGAGTTGCCGAAACTCCGCTTGGCCAAGCTCCGCGAAGATCGCTTGGACCGATTTGCCCGTTTCCGCTTCGATCAACTCATCGAGATCGAGGAATTCATAGTTGAGATTACGAGCGAGCGCTCGCCCAACCGTAGTCTTCCCCGCGCCCATGAAGCCCACCAGAAAAATAGGCGAGTCGTCCGGGAGTGTGTGCGGCTCAGTCATCATTACCTAAGCTTCGTAGACCCGCCTTCGGGTGGGAGTTTGTAATAGGTTGAGTTCAACATCTAAAGAATACGAACTTCCGCCTTAAGGCGGGACTACGACCATTCGGCAATCGGCGCGACTGTACCTGGCGGAGTCAACATTGCCAGCGAATCGTAAAACCCCGGGAACGAGACCCCAGCGCAGTCGGCGCCCACGATCTCGGTCTCTCCCTCAGCTATCAGGCCGGCAATCGCCAACGCCATCGCGATCCGATGATCCCCTGCTGACTCGACTCGTCCTCCAAACAGCCGTTGTGGGCCTTCAATCGCAAAGCCGTCTTCAAACTCCTCAATTTCGCCGCCGAGCGCTCGTATGCCCTCGACAATAGTTTGTATTCGATCGCTCTCTTTGACGCGAAGCTCCTTTGCGTCTCGGACTTCGACTCGGCCTTTAACCTGAGTGGCGACAACGGCCAAAATCGGGATCTCGTCAATGATGTTAGGTATAAGTGGACCCGACAATACTGTGCCGCGACGTTCGCTTGCGAGGCCACGACTCGATACGCTCAGGTCTCCTACTTTCTCTCCGTGCTGCTCTCGGACGCCATGTTTGGTGATCGCGGCTCCTAACTCGCTCAACACATCGATGAACGCATGCCGGGTCGGATTGATGTTCACGTCGCGAATCAACAATTCAGAGTCTGGCAAGACCGTCGCGGCCGCAATTAAGAAAGCTGCTGATGACAGGTCGCCGGGGACGTTGTAATTCACCGGCTTCAGCTCGCACAAACCTTCCACGCTTACGGCGCCAGACGACTCGAATTCGACCGGCGCGCCGAATTCTTTCAGCATGAGTTCTGTGTGATTTCGGGAAGGCGCAGGCTCGGAGAAAGCGCTGCGGCCCTCGGCAAGCAATGCCGCAAACAACACGCACGTTTTGACTTGAGCGCTCGCCACAGGGCTCGCGTAATCTAACGCGCGGAGCTTCCTGCCAAGAATCACCAGCGGCGGAAAGTTACCACCAGCGCCGTCGATGTGTGCTCCCATCAGCCGGAGTGGCTCGATGATTCGGCCCATGGGTCTCCGGCGAAGGCTCGCGTCGCCGCCGATTTCGGACTCAAAACGCTGTCCCGCCAGAAGTCCGCTCAGCATCCTTATCGTCGAGCCCGAGTTGCCGGCGTCAAGATGGGGCGCCTGCTCGAACGGGCGATATCCGAATAACCCTCGGCCATGAATCACCAGTTCCGGGCCCTCCTCTTCAACTCTTATCCCCAGCCTTCGAATGCACTCAATCGTCGCCTTGCAATCGGCGCTGGAAGCCATTCCTGTCACTCTCGATGTCCCCGAGGCCACTGAGGTGAGCATCGCGACCCTGTGTGAAATTGATTTGTCACCGGGTAAATTGAGCGAGCCCGAGAGCCGAGCTGGCCCCTTAACTGTCACTGATCTTGACATCGCAACTTCCCGCATGTTACACAAAGACGCGCCTTTGTGACCACCTTGGTTGTTGCGATGCGCTGTTCGGTCCTGGGCTGAGAAGGTTGATGACACAGACCATCGAGCTTTCAATCGATAGCAAACTCGAGTACGTTGAGACGGTAGCGTCGATTACTAAGCGCGTAACGGACGAGCTGGGATTTGACGAGGACGCAGCCGGCTGGATCGAGCTCGCGGTGCACGAGGCGGTCATTAACGCCATCGTGCACGGCAACCGCAGCGATGCTGACAAAAAAGTGGACGTTCGTTTCGTTACCGGAAACGGGACGCTCACGATTTACGTGAGAGATTACGGGAAAGGCTTCGACCCTAACCAGTTGCCTGATCCCACAAATTCGGATAATCTGCTTAACCCGAGTGGCCGGGGCATTTTTTATATGCGCACTTTCATGGATGAGGTCGAGCATTCGATTCATCCCGAGGGCGGAAGCGTAGTGCGAATGAAAAAGATCAAGAGCTAGAGCGCAGAAAAGGAGACGCAAAAGATGGCTAATTTGAACATCAGGGACCGCCAGGTAGGCGACGTCGCGATATTGGACCTTTCTGGCAAAATAACAATCGGCGAAGGCAGCGT
>DATFWM010000070.1:0-10852 GCA_035259295.1 Blastocatellia bacterium
CTTGGCGGAGTCTTGCTGGTACTCGTTGAGGTAGTGATTGATCAACGCCGGGATTTCTTCGCGGCGCTGCCTCAGCGGAGGAACGTGGATCCGGATGACGTTAATGCGATGAAAAAGGTCTTCGCGAAATCTGCCCTCGGAAACCGCGCGCTCCAGCTCGGAGTTAGTAGCGGCAAGCACTCGCACATCGACCCGCTGCGGCTGGCTCTCTCCAATTGGATGGATCTCGCCCTCCTGCAGAAATCGCAGCAGCTTCGGCTGAAGGCTTAACGGAAGATCACCAATTTCATCCAGAAACAGCGTGCCGTGCTCGGCCGCTCGAATTATTCCCTCGCTGTTGGCAACCGCGCCAGTGAACGCGCCGCGCCGGAAGCCGAACAACTGACTCTCGATCATCTCATTTGGCGCTGCAGAGCAGTTGAACGGCAGAAAAACGTTCATTCGCCGCGAGCTTCCTGAATGCACCGCCCGCGCAATCAACTCTTTGCCTGTCCCCGACTCCCCGGTGATCAAAACCGTCACATCCGACGATCGGATCTTATGGATCTGTTCGAGAACGTGACTCATAGCGCGGCTTGCGCAGATGAACCCGGGCAGTTCGGCCTGCGCCAGCACGCGAGCTGTATCGAAAACCTGAGTTCGTCGATGCTTGGTTCTGAGCACGTGCGTTTCCAACCCTTGCTCGACAATGTGGAGCAGAGGCCTGATGCTTACCGCGCCCTGCAGATACCGCTCGGCCGCCGGAGCGACGATGTGAAGCAAATAGCTGGACTGCTGATTATCTGTGAGCCGATACACAAAATGTTGTTGATATTGATCTCGGGGCAGCTCGCTGAGGAACTTAAGCTCTTCGGCTTGTTCTGTCTCGCTTAGTCCGATCGAAGCTGCCACTCTCACCTTCAGCGGCTCCTTTTCGGTGGGCTCGTCCGTGAGGATCACCGCTACTATCGCGCCACGGCCTCGCGACTGTTCGGTCACCACCGAGGCAAGTTCGTGGAGCAGCAGGTCGCGGGAGACCGACGCGTCGACCATGCGTTGAGCGAGAAAACCATCCATAGCAGAGACCAGTGACTGGTCAAGCGACCTCGCAGTCTCGGGTTGCGGATGCGTGTCGGCCGACGACACTGCAACTGATTTTGCTTTCAGGGATTCGATATAAAGTTTTGCGTTTCGAGCGTCGATTGTTGCTCCCAGCCGATCAAACACTTCCAACGCAGGTTCCACTTCGTGAGTTGCTTGCTCGACGTTGCCTTGTTTGTCCAGCATTTCGGCAAGAAGTATTCGATTGACCGCGCTGTGGTAAGGGCTACGTCTTAACTTGTAAGTCGAGGTGCTTTGTGCCAGAGACTGAATAGCAGCCGCGATGTGCCCGTCGGCAGCTTCGATCTTGGCAACCATCCGCATCATCAGTCCCCAAACCAGCAGGTTGGGGGCTTCGTGAAAATAAGACCGAACGTTCTCGACCAGCTGGCGGGCGTCCTCCAAACGGCCATTTTGAAGCAACGCCTCTGCAAGCCAGAGCTTCGCTTCTGGCAGATCGTGCTGCTCGCCTCGACGCGCAGCAATGTCGACCGCCCGCTTGAGCGGCGCGACAGCAAGCTCGGGCTTTCCCTTTATCAGGTAGCTTCGCCCGATAGTGGTTTGCGTGCTGGCTTCGACCCATTCCCCATCCTTGATCGACCTCAAAATCTCCAAGGACTTGGCAAGCAAGCCGTCAGCTTCATCCATCCTGCCCATCAAAAGGTAAAGCTGCGCAAGCGTGTCGTGCGCACCGCCGTAAACCGCGATGCTGTTTAACTCACCCAGAGCTTCTATCGCCAAACGCGTCAGCTCCTCCGCGCGAGACCACTCGCCCAGCCGAATTAACTGCATCGCATAGTTGTTCTGGTTTAACGCCAGCAAACTGCGATTGTCCGCTCGCGCAAATGTCGAGATGGACTTTTCCCAAGAGGAGAGTGACTTATCTATTTCCCCCAGGTTGTCGTAGACAACAGCCAAATACCAATGCGCTTTACCGATCAAGTCGGGCTCGTCGCGGTTGCCAATGATCGTGAGCGCTTGCTTGACTGAATGCAGAGCGTCTCTAAAATCGCCTTCACGTGCGTTGATGCTGGCAATGTTTATGTATGACTCGGCGAGTTGCTTCCAGTTTCCAACTTGCCTGAAGTGTTCGAGCGCTGACATGTAATGGTCGCGCGCAATGCGGAGCTCAGAGAACAAGCCATAGCTTCGCGCCATCCCGAAGTAGCACTCGCCGATCGCCGAATGGTCCGTGGCCTCGCGAGCCAGTCGCAGCGCCTGGTTGAAAAGGGCAATTGCCCGCGGAAGGTCGTTGTTAAAATGATGTCCCCATCCCAGACGAACGAGCACTGAGGTCTGTGATGCCTGTGACAATCGAGTGAAGTCAGTCGGTTTTTCGTACTTGGCGATGGCTTCGAGCTGTTCCCGTCTCAGGCCGCGCTTCTCGAGCGCAATGCTCAGCAAGCAGCGAATCTCGGCTTCTTCATCGTTAGATCGGGCGCCGGCCCGGAGGGCGGACTTGAACTGATTGGCCGCTTCCTCGAAGCGGCTCTCTTCGAGCGCAGCTTGACCGGCGGCGATCACCTCATCCAACCGATGGCTGCCGGGCGCTTCTTTACTGGCCATAAGTGCACCTGCAAAACCGGTCTTGCTCCCTGCAGTTTGCACGTTGCTTCGGGGCGAGAACTAATCCTTCCGCTCGAAAACAAGGCGATTCTAGGGGCTGCAGACGGGAAAGTCAAGCGGGCCTCTTCGCTCTGTAAGCTACATCTCGCATCGACACGGTGAGGCTGACGCACAAAATCATTGGGGAAGTCTAGAGAGCGCGTCGCGGGCTTGTGAGACTGACGGATCCAACGTGAGTGTACGTTCGTACCAGGTTCTCGCCTGTGAGTAGTAGGCCAGCTGTTCGCACTGCTGAGCTACAACAAATGCCGGAGTTGCATAGTGAGTTAGGATACTCTGCTCCAAGCTGTGGGACTTGATATCCGCGGGAAAGGGCGGCCTGTACCGGCTGAATAGCTGTTCGTTGTCAGCAATCATTTCATCGAGCCTGACGTCTTTGCTCCTTGGTTCAACCGCTTCGATCAGGCCGCGCCGATAGAACCAGTAACTTCCTTTGAGGCTCTCCTCGGAGGCTATTCCGACGACGGCAACCGGGCGAACCGGGTTTGCTTCGACGAGAGCTTTCATCGTGCCTGACCGTCCATCGTAGCGCTCGAATGGCACCACCAAATTTGGATAATGCCGCCGAAGCTGCGGCACGTACCAATCAGTATAAAGAAAAGGCATCGCGATCAGCGAGACGTCTGGACGGCGGCCCTCGACCTCCTGAAGATAAGTGAGCGGCATTATGACTTCGTCTCCATTCATCACAAGTATCGAGCTAGGCTCAAGCGTCGCAAGAATATCCTCCGCAAAGCGACGAGTTACGTGATTCCTGCTCTGGTCAATCTCTCCGTAGTTCGCAACGACGCCACCCAGCAGCACCGCTAGCACTACCGCCGTCGCAATGTCCGCCGCGCGAGAGCGCACGCGTGAAGCAAGGCGCGCCAAAAGCCCGGCTCCGAGCAAGACGCTGAACGCGATCAAAGGAGCCAGCACGACATGCGACAACAAGTAGAAGCGCTCCAGGACGAACCTGGTCAAGGGCACCGATAGATTGATGTTGGCATAACTAACAAAGATCGGGCCCGCGAACGCAAAAGCGAAGGTGCTGAACCAAAAGTACCAGCGGCATCGACGATACGCGTAAACAGCGCCTGGCAGCAAAAGAGTCCCAGCGATCACCCCGAACGAAGCTCCGAGCGCCAACATCCGTTGCAGCGGCGATCCGCCCTGAAACTGAGGCGCATTGATGAGCTGGCCGCTGCCGAAGTGCTTGCGCGTGACCACCGCCAAGAATCCGTCGAGCGAAGAGGCGTCCCCCCAATTCAAGGCCGGATTTCTCGCAGCCGCCCAGGGCAGGTAAAGGTATGGTAGGAGCCCAACAAGCAGTGCGCCGGCGCTAACTGCGGTCATACCAAGCCGAGCAAGCAGCTCCTTCCGCCGGCGCCACAGCAGGAACAGCACCGCCGGTCCCAGAAGCACAATCGTCTGTTGGTTGGTGAGCGCGAGTCCGCTTACAAAGGCAGCCGCTACCAGAAACCCCATCCGCTGCGGGGGCTCTTGCCATACGACGAGCAGGTACACGAACGCAGCCGTCAGGAAATTGTTCAGCGAGAACACCTCGGCTACCAGCGACCATGACCAAAAGAGAGGGGTGAAGGCCAGAACGAGGGCTGCGCACAGAGAGGCGGCTCGATTGCCGCTCAGTCGCAATGCCGTGAAATAGACAATCACTACGGTTGCCGTGCCGCAGGCCACAGCCATCAAGTTCACTCGTAAAGCTGGCGGACCGATCAGCAACATGCTGAACAGATGCCCGAGCATAGTGAACAGCGGGTAACCTGGCGGATGAGGGACGCCCAGAGTTATCGCGGCTGTAATCAATTCGGGCGTGTCGCCTAGCACGATGTCACGGGCGGCAGACATTCCGTACAAGACCCCAACCGCCATCGCTGCAAGCGCCCCAACAGAAAGGTCTGCCGGCGTCAGCGATGCGGGTTTCGGAGAAGACGCTGGCTCGCGGCCCTTACGAGCTGCGGTAGTGGCTACAGTTCGTCTGCTGCGGCGGCGCGCCATTCTTCAACCTCTGTGCTGGTGCTTGACTCTGCTATCACTAGCCATTGCGTTACAGATCTTCTTCACGTGTTGACCCGGGTTCTCTTGCGGCGCGTGCTTGGGGCAGAAAACAGAAGCGAGAATCTGATGAGAAAGGCATTCAGAATGAACTCCGTTATGTCTCTCAGCCCAAGCTTCGATTTAGCGTGAGCGCGATCTGTAAATCTTATTGCGATCTCCGAGACTCGCATCCCGTTCTTTACAGCTTCGTTAAGCAAGTTCATTTGAAAAGCGTACCCGCTGCCGGCGAGTTTGCGCATATCAATCCTTTTCAGCTTGTCGGCCCTGATCGCACGATATCCGCTTGTGCAGTCTTTGATGTCATAGAGTCCGGCAATATACCGCGCAAAGACGTTACCCCACTTGCTGTTAAGTTTTCGCCAGAATGCCCAGTCGTCGGGGATCGAGCCTCCCGGGACATATCTTGAACCGATGACAAAATCGCTCTCGTTTCGCAGCTCTGCGAGCAAACGAGGTATGTCGTCGGGATCGTGGGAGAAGTCGGCGTCCATTTCGAAAACCACGTCAGCCATCAGGCGATCAAGGGCGTATGCAATGCCTCGCTTGTAGGCGGTTCCCAACCCGCGCTTCCTGGTGCCTCCAAGCAAGTGAACGTTCGCATTCTCTCTGACGTAGTTTTCAACTGCTTCTCCGGTGCCATCAGGAGATGAGTCATCGACCACCAGAACGGAGAGGCTGACAGCACGCAGACGCGCCTCCTGATCCAAAATGGCGTCGAGCAATTTGGAGATGTTCTCTCTTTCGTTGTAGGTCGGCAGAACTATGACGACGCGATCAACTCTAGGGGCGATGGTCCTCTCCGATAAGCCGCCCATGCTCTTCCATACTGTAATTCAACTTCGTCTCGGATTCGGTTAAAGGCGCTATTGAAGGCCGAATTCTAACTTAGACGGGCGGCGGATTCAATGCACCCTTCTGCGATTAAGGATCCAATGGCGGTTGATTGTAACTTGTTCTTAGTGGTTTATAATGGCCGGATTATTCGGAGGTAAGAGCAAATGGGCGCGCGCAATGTTACAGCTTTGGCTGCCTTACTTCTGCTGCCGATCGTCGGATTAGCCCAAAACAGCATGGTTCGCGGAAAGGTTCGCGCCAGCGACGGGACCGCTCTCAACAACGCTATCGTCGAATTGAGAGAGTCGGGCGGCGCGCTTGTGGGCCAGGTCCTCACTCGCAATGACGGTGATTTTCAGTTTGGTCAACTCGGAGCGGGCGCCTACGAGGTGATTGTTACAATGTCGGGGTATCTGCCGGGCAGGGAAGTCGTCGAGGTACGCGGCAGCCGAAGACAGCTCCCGCCCGATGTGGTAAACGAAACGGTCACGGTTGAGGTAACTCTGCGACCGCGTCCTGACGCGCCTCTTTGCGCCGCCGGGAACCAAGTTTGTGCAGGAGGTTCCAAAGCCCGCGCGCGTCGCTTACTCGAAGGGCATCGCTAAACTGCGTGAAGGCAAATCCGAGGAAGGCATTGCTTCGTTGCGCGAGGCGATCGTGGAGTTTGAGGACTACTTCGACGCGCATTTTGCCCTCGGCTCGGAGTACTATCGGATTGGCAAGGACGCCGAGGCTTTAGAGGCGCTCGAGCGGGCGCGCAAGATCAACGATCGCGAGTCGGCGGTGTATTACGTGTTTGGAATGGTGATGCTGAGACAGCAAAAATTCCGGACGGCAGAGTATGCTTTTGGGAGAGCCGCTGAGTTTAATGATGCGCACGTTGGCGCTCACTTCAACCATGCGGTGATGCTAATCGAGCTGGCGGTGCGCGTTGCTGATCCTGGTGAGAAGGGAAAGAATCTTGCCGCGGCGGACCGGGAGTTAGATCGTTCCTGGGAGTTGAGCAACAAGCGCTTGAGTTCGGTGTATCTGCAACGAGCGCGAATCTACCAGGAACGAGGCGATAGAGAGGCGGCCGCTCGCGAGTTGGAAAATTATCTGAAAGCGGAGCCAGGCATCCGCAACGCTTCATCGATCAAAGAGGCGATACGGAAACTCCGCGAGAAGAAATCGCAGTAGTTGCGGCACACCATTCCCTCACGACGCTGGGAAGCGAACACGATTTTGTCATTGCGGTTGTCGCCGGTCCGGATTCTAATGTCTGACTCTTTCTCAAATATCAACATGTCAAGCCTGACACCTCTCGCCGCTTTCCTGATGACGTTTGGCGGCCTAACGGCCAGGTTCACCGGGCCGGCGCGACGGCACTGAATGAACCGAGCGATCTCCGCTGCGCCGGCTCCGGTGCAACCGCGTTGGGCCGCGTCCCGGTCCTCCCTGTTACCTTGCCGTCAGCGCTGGTCCGTGCCTGCTCGCCCGCACGCGCGGCGCATGAACGTTTGCCGTCCCATAAGCGACGGGAACCAGTGATCCGGCGTTTGCTCAAAGACCTGCCGCAACTTCGCCCACAGCACCCAGGCCGGTAAGCCCCACCGCGACATCGGCTCGAACCCGAACCGCGCGAAGTAGCCCGGCTTCAGCGTTGCCAACCACAGCCAGGTCACGCCAAGCGCCTCGCCGCGCCGCAGGCACGCGTCAACCAACCCCCTCCCGACCTGCTGGCCCTGCGCCTTTGGCAGCACGGCAACCGAGAGCACCTCGGCCAGCGTCGTCGAATAGCGATGCACCGCTGCGCATCCGACGATCCTGCCGGCTGCGTCCTTGGCAACGAGGAAGTCGCGCAGATGCCGGCCGACGTTGGCCGCCGACCGCTGGAACAGCGACCGGTCGTCCTGGTTCGCGCGTAAGACCGCAACGATGCCGGAGACATCGCTGTCTGCGGCCGCATCAATGACAGCCTCCTCCCCCGTCATTACGAATCACCGGTAGCGGCCCAACATGAATTATGCAGAAAACTGTATAAACCATCCTTTCCGCATAATCCAAGGCCATTCCGCGGAATCTCGCTATTGCTTTCTCCACCGATGCAACTATTTAGTTCCAGCAGGCTAAACTGAATTCTAGAGGCGTTATGCAGAAAGCATTGCATTCCGCTACAGGGTCATAGATCGTCAACCGGGCTGCGAACGCCACGGCCTCCACGATTCAGTACGTGAGTGTAAATCATCGTCGTGTTCAAATCGACATGTCCCATCAGCTCCTGAATAGTACGAATGTCGTAGCCAGACTGTAACAAGCGGGTAGCAAATGAATGCCTCAGTGTGTGAGGCGTGGCCGGCTTGCCAACTCGAGCGCTGAGCACTGCCTGTCTCATTGCTTTCTGCACCACTGTTTCGTGAAGATGGTGGCGGCGCTCAATCTTAGCTTCCTTATCATAGTAGCAGACGGTCGAAGCGCTTGCTGCTCAGAGGTTCGTGTTACAGAATGACCGCCTCAGCCTCGATCTCGACAAGCATATCCGCATCGATCAAGCGGCTGACCTCGACCATGCTCGTCGCAGGTCGGATGTCGCGAAACACTTCAGCGTGAGCACGAGCTACCTTCTCCCATTCGTCGATGTCGGTTACATAAACTCGGGTACGAACGACGTCCTTGAAGCTGGCTCCTGCGGACCGGAGCGCGGTTTCTATGTTCTTCAACGCCTGCACGCTCTGCGCATAAGTGTCGCCTTTGCCGACGATATGGCCGGCTTTATCGGTCGCGGTCGTGCCCGATACGTAAACAGCTGATCCTACGCGAACCGCCCGCGAATAACCGACGAGCGGCTCCCAGCGAGTGCCGCTGGCGATGTTGGTTCTCTGCATAATTGCCTCCACAATTGTTCGGCGGTCTCTGCTCACCGCTCGACATCACGACTTGTGGTCGAGCGGAAGCGCCGCGGAGCAGGCTATGAGAATATCCTTGTGTCGGCAAGATAGAAAGTAAGTACAGGCTATGAGAGCGGCTTCTTGCGCCTGAACTCGAAGGCGGGCGATATCTGCCCCGTTCTTGGAATTCTGACGTCGATCTTCACCCAGGTTCGATCCGGCACTCGCTTGTTCAGTTTCTTGTCCAAACTGGTGATGTGTTTGTAAGTTCCATTGCCGGTGAAATACTTGTCAGAGTATTGAATCCTACCGACCCAAGAGCCGTCTACCCAGATCTCGGTTTCGTCGGCGCGGAAGTATCTGCCTGCAAGGTCAAGCTGCGGTCTGTTTCCCTCCGTGAAGGTCACGTCGTTGATTATCGGCATCGGCCAGACCTCGAAGTTGTCTCGAGAAACCGCTGTGGCGGAATTGTCCGCCACGTCGAAAACAGTGATCCGCACCTTCGCCTTGCCCGTCCACATATCCGCCGGAACTTGCCAGTCGTAGGTTTGAGTTTCTCCGCTGAACGGTCCGGCGAGTGTCGCAATCTGGTGAAACGAATTGCCGTTGTCGTCAGAAATTTCTATTACCCGACGCACGACGCCGACATTGTCGGATTCCTTCCACTTGATCGAGCTGGCCAGCCCACCGCCCACGGGATCTATGCCATTGTGTGAGAGCAGCGTCACGGTCGGCGCGCTCGTATCCGGCGGGCCGTTTTCGATTGAGAACGGAGTTGCGTTGACCGCCGAGACCGGGAGATTGACGCCGTCCAGAACGGTGACTCTGATCCGAGCAGATGCGGTAATCAACTGCGGAACTTTCCAGTCGAAGCTACGAGCGTTGCCGTCGAGCGGCGCGATCAAAGTGAAGGAATTGCCATCGGCCGAGAATTCGACGCGCTGGCTTTGAAGGCCCTTATCGTCGGATGCGGTCCATTGAATCTTGACCGTGCTGCCGACTATGAAGTGTTCGCCGCCTGTCGGCGCAACCAGGCTGAGCGTAGGAGGCAGGTCGACTGGGCCGCCGCCGCCGCCCGTCTGCGATCCGGCATTGTAAACTACCAAAGCAAAATCTTGGTCGGTAGTATCGTTGTTACCCGGGACGCCGTCTCCTGCGATGTTGGCGGCGACGATGCGAACCGTGAAATCGCCGGTTGCTCCGGCGGGCAACCAGACGGATTCGACGTTGTTTCGGCGATCGGGCGACCCTTCCGAAACGGAGGCGCTGCCGGCGAATACATTTCCGAGATATGTCTTACCGCCAACGTCGACTTGCAGATCGAGGTCGTTGACCGAGGGGTTTGCAGCCGGGTTTCCCGGCGCGTCGGTCCAGGCGAGCGTTACCCGAAACGGCTTTGACGCATCAGCAACCTTTCCCTTCACCGTAATCACTTGTCCGGTATCCGACAGCACTTGGTCTTGATCGATCAAAATCCTGGGAACGCCGTCCAGCACGCGGCCCACATTCATCAATCCCCATCCCTGGTTGTTGCCCGGCAAAGTATCGCCCGCCATGAATCCCGTAAGATAAGTCGCCGAGTTTGTGAGATAAGCCTTGATCATCGCGGGGCTGGGTGCGTGTCCCACGGACTGCTGGAAGAACTGGCGGACCAAAGCAGCGCCGCCTGCCACCGCGGGAGCTGAATGGCTGGTTCCTGATGACCAGGTGTAGAGAGTCTGACCGGGCGGGTAGTTAAACGCACACACGCTCTTGCCGGTGTAGGCGGGCGATTGCGACCTGGCGCCTTGAATATGAGTTCCGGGCGCAACTATCTCAGGTTTGACTCGGCCGTCGGCAGTTG
The DNA here is from genome assembly GCA_035259295.1 of Blastocatellia bacterium. Lineage (GTDB taxonomy): Bacteria > Acidobacteriota > Blastocatellia > UBA7656 > UBA7656 > Onstottus_A. Next base: position 10,309 of record DATFWM010000070.1, read on the forward strand.
GTCCGCCGGAAGAGAAAAAGATTAGTGAGTTGATATCATCAGCGCCGCTCGTGCCTATCTGGCAAGCGTCGATGCCGGGCCTGAGGCTCTCGCTTGCGCCGACGGTGATCACGTTCTTCGCAGTGCCAGGCTCGCTCAAATTGCCGCCCGGTCCCTTGTTGCCTGACGAAAAAACAACCGTCATTTCCTGATTGCCCTGGATCGATGGCTGCGAGTCTCGCACAAGCGAATCGTACAATTGGCACTCAGTCGTGTAGGCGTTGTTATACGAGCCCCAACTGTTGCTCGAGATGCGCGCGCCGTCTTTGTACATCCGGTCGATCATCGACGCCAGAGGCGGGTTGGTGAAATCAGGCGCGAATATCTGAGTGGCGCCAATTCGCGCGTAAGGGTGAATACCAAGTCCGAATCGATAACCGTCCTGATCAACATACGGAAAGCTGGAGCCAACGTCGTAGCCGCCCACAATAGAAGCATTGATCGTGCCGTGCCCGGTAGTGTCCGCAGCCACGGCATCCGAATCGGAGGCTCCAATGTAGCGAGC
>DATFWM010000071.1:0-5853 GCA_035259295.1 Blastocatellia bacterium
ACAAATGAAACCCTGTAGGGGCGGCCCTCTGTGGCCGCCCCTTTCTCCAAAAATGTCAACCGCCAGCAAGGGGCGGCCATGGAGGGCCGCCCCTACAGGTCAGAACCACCGCACTTCAGCAGACGTGACCGTCATGTCGCGATCCAACTCGACGCGCATACGCAAGTCGAATCGAAGATCTCTCAATGCGACGGCCGTCGTTCCATCCGCGCGTTGCTCGACATTCGCAGTGACGTAGCGCACGAAGTCCAGAAAGACCCGCGCGTCGCGTGACTGTCGCAAGGCATTCGCGAGCTTCGGATCCAGTGTAGGCAACTCGCGCCATTGTTCCATTCGATTCGAAAGATTTACACTTCGCGCGTATGTTGCATCCCCTGAACTTGCGGCTGCTTGCCAGTATAATGGGTTGGCGGGCGCGGGCCAGGCTGCGACTGAAGTCGCTCCTGCAACCCTCAATGACGTTTGAGCTTCCTTAAGCGCCGATTGATGCGCCATCCACATGCCGCCGTAATACAGTGCTAGCAGCAGTAGCGAATATCCGACCAGCCGCGGGCCGGCGCGACGCCAACGAAAAAAAGCACCCGTCATTACAACTACGAGTCCCGCGAACCAGATGACGCGTGCTGAGGACGCTACCGCAATCGTCTGCGGGTCATAAGGATGGCGAAGCGCCAACGCGACGGCCAGCGCCGCGAGCGTCCCCATCACCAACCAGACGAATGTTCGAGTTCCGTTTGTCGCTGTCAGCCACACAACCGACGCGCCAAGTATCAGCCAAATCCACGGATCGACAACAAAGGCCAGGTCGCCATAGAACCAGCGATTGCTGAAAGGCAACAGCGGCCGGATGCCGTATGCGTTTGTAAAATCCATGAACGCGTGCCCGAGACCTCCCAGATACGCGAGCCAGAAAATCCTGACTGGCCTGAGCGGCCTTCTGAACGGGTCGCGTCGCAACCGAAACCTGCGATCCACAAACATCAGCAGCAGCGTCAGCCCGGCCGCCAGCACCGCCAGACCAACGAACCCGTGCGTGAACCCGCGATGGTATTCAAGATAACCAACCGTGCCGCCCTCAATACGACTGAGGACATCGACATCAGGAAGATTTGAAGAAATGACGAGGGCCGTCGTCGCAAGAGGAGTGGCGCGTTCGAATCCTGCCTTTGCGAGTGAGAGGCCAAGGAGCGTGTGCGCCAGGTTTTCCATTTCAGTGGTCAGTAGCCAGTGGTCAGTCGCCAGTCGAGATTAAAAGCTACTGGCCACTGACAACTGGCCACTGACCACTTGATTAGGGTTGGGCGAGAGTGGACGGCGGAGGCAGTTCCTTGAGCCGATCAGGCGCCAGCGCCTGGATGCGCTTCTCGGCCTCTGCCCCTGCCCCTGAAGATCGGTCGGGCCTCGCAGCCTCCAAATAGGCTTCCACGGCCTTTTCTGTGTCGCCGGCCTTCTCATAAGCGTGGCCGAGACCGACTTCGACTGCGGGCTTCAGATTCGCGGAAGCATTCAGTAATTGTTCATACAGCCCAATGGCTTTATCGTTATCGCCGTTGACTGCATAGTTTTCGGCGAGCGCCAGCCGCGCGAGGTCCGAGGTTGGCCGCTCGTTCTTTCCGGCAACCCGTTCGAGCAGGCTTATGCCTTTGTCGCGGTCAATGTGCAGGTAGCTGACGCCGGCGTAGTAGAGCCCGATCGAGCCGTAGTAGCCCGAGTAGTCGTGAGCCAGACGCTCGAACGCCTCGGATGCCTCTCGCCATTTTGTTTGCTCGTCTGTGTAGGACTTGCCGGTCGGAGGTGTAGCAGTTGATGAAGCGTCTTGTACCGGCGCGTTGAACTTCTCCAGTGCATCGGCGAAGGCGGTCTCGGCTTTTGTCTTGCGGTAGTCGAAGTAGTAGCTCCCTGCGACATACAACAAGACCGCGCCGGCGATGATTCCCACGGCGATCACAAACGGACGGCCACGTTCCTGAAGCCAGTCCTGGGTCTTCTCGTAGAACCGAATCATCGGGTCGTGACGATACTTCATTTCCTTAACCGAGACTTTCTTTTTCCTTCTGCTCGTCTTGGCCAAAGCTAGCCGCCTCCTTGTGATCTGTCCGACAAACTTTAGTTTGCCGTGGATTGCTGTCGCGGGTCTTGGGAAGGACGCCCGCACCGTCTGATAAGCAAAAGGAAACGATAGCGGCGCGAATCGCGGCCTGTCAAGAAACCGAAGCATTACTATCAGCACCGCGAGCGGTAGCGAGCGTCTCGAACGTGAGGCGCAATCGCTCGCTGCGGCTCGAGGCGCCGATAATACAAGTGATTGCAAATCTGCGTTGTGCTAAAGTTCTAATAGTCGGAACAATCTGTCCGGATGGGGTGTCTAAGCTAGCGACAAGTGAAGTAAAGGGCCGCCGCCCGTTTCACTTGGAGCTAAACGGCGCTCGGCTTCACGAGGCCGGGCGGTGGCCCACTCCGGTCAGCGGTTTAACCGAAGGAGCGCCACTCGATGTCAGCCGGAGACATGGCCGCACTGGAGCAAACCAGCCTAGCCGGGCTCGAGCTCGATGCCAGGGTGCTCGAGCATTTGCCCGAGGCGGGTCTGATCTGCAGGCTGCGCGCACGCGATCTGGGTGCTTTTGAACAACTGGTAGCCGAGTTCGAGCGTCCGGTGTTCTCGCTCTGCCTCCGCCTGTTGGGCGACGCCGAAGAAGCGCGCGACGCGGCGCAGGAAACCTTTTTGAAGGTCTATCGAGGACTGGGCAGCTTTCGCGGCGAAGCCGGATTGAAGACCTGGATTTATCGCATCGCGATAAATCAGGCGATGAATCAGCGTCGATGGTGGCGCCGGCGCCATCGCGACGAAACGATCTCGCTGGAGCTGACGCGCGGTCAGGGTGAGACAACGCTTGGTAATTTGCTTCCCGGCGGCGCCGCGTCGCCCGAAGCGCAAGCGATATCCAGCGAGCGCGAGCGCAGCATTATGCGCGCGCTGGACGAGATCAAACCGGAGTATCGAATCGCGCTGGTGCTCCGCGAGATTGAAGAGCTGTCGTATGAAGAGATCGCCCAGACTCTTTCGATCTCGATCGGAACGGTGAAGTCACGAATCGCGCGAGGACGCGAAGAACTTCGCCGCCGCGTGAAAGGGGTTTTGTGATCCGTGATGCGTGAAACGTGATGCGTGATTCGTGAAGCGTGACCGGATTCACGGATCACGAATCACGGATCACGAATCACGAATCAGAGGCAGTTATATGAAATGCAAGAAGTTTAAACTCAAAGCCTCTGCTTACCTCGATCGGCAACTCGACTTGCGTGAAGCGGTCGAGTACCGAGAGCATCTGTTGACCTGCGACGGTTGCCGCTTGCGCCTCGCCGAGACGGAAAGCGTTTCCCTCGCGTTGAAGAGTGGGCCACATCCGTCTGTGCCTCTCGAGCTTCGCAGTTACGTTATGGCAGAAGCAACCAGGCGAGCCAGAAGAGAGGTCACCCTGGGCGAGAGCATGGTCGCCTGGCTTCAGAAGCTGAACCCTCGCCCGGTAGCCTACGCAGCGGGCCTGGTGATCTCGCTTCTGTCATTTGCCACACTATTCTCGAGTTTCAGGCCGATTCCGGTCGGCGGGACCCAGAGCCAGCAGGTTGCGATATACCCGATCATCAACGGTTCGGATCGCGAGTTTCACAGCTACAACAATCTGCCCCCGGATGCGAGTTCTGCCGACAGTCAGCATTACTACGAACTCCCGCGCGTGCTTGATAATAGCGCGCTGGTGAGCTTCAGCCACATCGCGTATCGGAAGGCCGGCAATCAAGGTATGTCCGCGTTGGTCAAGGTCGATTCGGAGGGCCGCGGTGAGCTTGTGGACGTACTTGACGCGCCGAAGGACCCCTACCTGATCGAGCAGCTTTGGTGGTCGCTGCGAGATCGGACGTTCCAACCGGCCACCGTTTCGGGTCACCCGGTGCCTACTCGCATAATCTTGCTGGTCGAGAAGGTCGATGTGACGGGGTGAAAGTCAGTATTCCGTAGTCAGTAGTCCGTAGTTACTCTTAAGAGCGCCTTCCATTTGTAATCCCCGAGCGCCATCCAATAACCCAAGAGCGCCTTGCGGGCTCGGGCTGCGCAGCGTCAGCGAGTGCCAGCGGCCCGAGAAGGAGATAATGATGTTTGACAGACTGGTTGTGTCTACAGTTCAAAGGCGCAAACATACGACCGCGAAGTTTTTTGTAGGAACGGTGTTGCTCTATGCATCTGTGCTTGCCTGCGCGTTTGTGGTTTCCGTTCTTGCTTCTGATCCAAAGCTCGCGGACTCACACAATGTTCTAACCCTTGTTGGTACGGTTCCACCGCAAGGCGGGACGCCACCCAGAACGCCTCCGCCGAAGCAACGGCCTTCGCAAAACCAAGCGCGACCGGATCCCAACCACGTCATGGACCTTGCCACACTTATAAGCAAGCGCACGACTGCTCCGCCCGTAATTCAAATACCGGATGGCCAGATTGATGGCGCAGAGCGCGGTATTTCAGTAGGACCGCCTGGTATTGGCGGTAGTGCCGGGATTCCACAAGGGGCTGGCACTTCTGATCCCGCTCCTAAGCCAGATCCACCAAAACCGAAACAGGCTGCGCAAGCTCCGCCAGTTGACAACAGGCCCCTGAGAGTTACATCCAACGTGCTACAAGGTAAAGCGATTGAGCGAGCGAAGCCGAATTATCCGCCACTCGCACGTCAGATGCGTTTGCAGGGTGATGTGTCGGTCGAGGTTATTATTTCGCCCGAAGGCCGAGTTGAATCTGTGCGAGTGATCAGCGGTCATCCAATGTTCGCTCAATGTGCGAGAGATGCGGCGCTTGGTTGGCGGTTCGAGCCGACGCTTCTCAACAAGGTGCCGGTCCGCGTAACGGGAGTCATCACCTTCGTCTTCAAGCTGGGCGAGTGAAGGAAACTATTATGAAGACTTCGCGCAGGTTGCTGATCGCAGCGTTTGTGTTATTGACTGCGGGTCTGGCTCTGTACCACCTTGGCTCTCAGATCAATCTCGCAATTAAGAGCGCCGATCCGACTCTTTGGGAACAAGCCCCGGGCGACAAATGGCTTTACGTCGGCGGAGCGATGATGCTGATTTCCGGATCGTTCTCACTTGCCGCAGTAAAGATTTGGTGGCGAGACCGGCGGCATTGAGAAGTAAAGGACACCCGCCGTCAAAACAGTTACGCAGAAGAGAGACTTTGATTCCTACAGCGCGCTGTTTGTCTTTTCGAGCGCCGATCTCAAGCCCTTTGCAAGCTTAACCGCGTCGTCGCTCGCCCAGAAATGCATGAAGAACAGCCGAGGCGTTTCGTCAAGCATGTGTGAGTGCAACGCGGTAATCTGGATGCCCGCCTTTCGCAGCTCGCGAATCACCGGGTTAACTTCGCTCGCGGTCATCACGAAATCACCTGTGATAGCTGCGCCTTTGTCAGTGGGCTGAAAGTTGATCGCGGTGGCCGTTCCCATAAACCCGGGAACTTCCATTCCGTCAGCGGTCGTGATCTTCTCCTTGCGAGGCACGCCAACTTGCAACACTCCGCCGCGCTCCCGACCCTGAACGCCCAGTGCTTCCTGCACCTTCTTCCAGTCTGTGGTGGAAGCTGCAGGCGCGCCCGCGGCTGGCGGGCCCATCGGCGTGCCGCTCAACGAAAGGGCGTCTTTCAGCGCTCGCGCGAGCTTTTCTTCATCGCCCATTCCCATAAAGTGCATGTACATCACTCGCGGCTGTTCGTTGAGGATGTGATTGTGAACGGCGGAAACCTCGATGCCGTTCTCTTCGAGCTTGGTGAGGACCGGGTTGATCTCGGTTTCGAGAAGCACGAGATCGCCCATCACC
>DATFWM010000072.1:0-9609 GCA_035259295.1 Blastocatellia bacterium
CACGCGTCCGCGCTTGAACGCGAGCAGCTATTGAAATCTCAGCGCCCAGGCGCGGCGATCGTTTTGACGCTCGGAGCGAATCGGGTGCTGAAGAACGAGCAGGAGATTCGGCTTTTCTACGCGGAGCAGCCTGGCGGCGCCAGCCAACGGTAGACGCCCTGTCTCTCGCGTCTTGGGCTTTACTCCGCGGCTCCGGTGTGATAGCCTTTCTAATTCAAGTGAAGCAAGAATTTCGCGGATAGAGGAGAAAGAGTTAACAGTGGCTTTCGCTAAGGAGGCAAAGACCGAACTAATCGGCCAATACAAGACGCACCCGACTGACACCGGCTCACCTGAAGTTCAGGTTGCTCTGCTAACGCAACGGATCAACAGCCTAACAGAACACTTCAAGACCCACGTCAAGGATAACCATTCCAGGCGAGGACTGTTGAAGCTGGTCAGTCAGCGGCGACGCTTGTTGGATTATTTGAGGCGCTGTGACGCCGACCGTTACCGAGAAGTCATCAATCGTCTGGGTATAAGAAAATAGAGATCACCTGCGCAAAGGTTCTCTGGTGCATGAGTCGAACCGCAGGACGCACCGCGTACAGTTCAGACAAACTTAGTCAGTCGATGGCCACGGGAGCGAGCCGGCAGGCTTAGTCAACCGTGGCGTCCCAGTTTTATGGCATCACCCCGACAAAGCGTGAGATTTCAGTCACTACATTCGCGCGCCACATCAAAGCCGGCTTCGGCTGCAGGAGAAATGCGAAAAGGCGCGCAGCGGATAGAGGGAGAAGAACATGGAGTTGAAACAGTCAGTCCAATTAGGTGGAGTAGAGTTTTCGATAGAGGCAGGCAAGATTGCCAAGCAAGCCGACGGCTCGGTGATAGTGCGATACGGAGACACGATGGTTTTGGTCGCGGCAGTCGGCACGCAGCCGCGCGAGGGAATAGATTTTTTCCCGCTCACGGTTGAATACCGCGAATACGGGTATGCTGCCGGGCGAATTCCCGGCAATTACTTTCGACGCGAAGGTCGCCCATCCGAGAAAGAAACGCTCACCTCTAGATTAATCGATCGGCCAATCCGGCCACTTTTTATAGAAGGTTACAACAGCGAAACTCAGATCATCGCGCTAGTGTTATCGGCCGATGAGAGTTACGACGCGGACGTGCTCTCGATTACAGGAGCGTCGGCGGCGCTTTGTCTTTCGGACATCCCATTCGAGACGCCGATTGCCGGGGTTCGCGTTGGGCTGCTAGACGAGCGTTTCATCGTAAATCCCACTTACGACCAAACGCGCGCGTCGTTATTGAATCTGGTGGTAGCCGGGTCAGAAGAGGCGATCGTGATGGTCGAGGCGAGCGCAAACGAAGTTTCCGAAGACGTGATGGTCGAAGCGCTGATGTTCGGTCATAACGAGATTAAGAAGCTTTGCCGACTTCAGAGGGAAATGTATCAGAAACTTGGCATTGCGAAGCGTGAGGTCGTTAAACCTGAGCTCGATGAAGCGATGACGACTGAAATCGAAGCGCGGATCACTGAGCAGTTGCGCGACGTGCTGGACACCGGCAAGCGAGGCAAGCTTGAAAGCTACGCGTTGGTCGACAAACTTAAAGAGGAGACCATCTCGGCTTATCCCGAAGAAGAGCCCGATAAGCGAAAGATGGCCGGCAAGATCTTCGATCATCTGAAGGAGAAAGTTTTTCGCGACGACATTTTGGGTCGCCGCCATCGCCCCGACGGACGGCGGTTCGGCGAGATTCGCCCAATCTCGATCGACGTCGGATGGCTCCCGCGCACGCACGGATCGGCGTTGTTCACGCGCGGCGAGACTCAAGCAATCGTGACCGCGACCCTCGGGACAAGCGAAGACATTCAGTACATGGACGATCTGGAAAAAGGCGAAATCAAGCGGCGGTTCATGCTCGCCTACAATTTTCCACCCTTTTCGGTTGGCGAGACGGGCCGCATTGGCTCGCCGGGCCGCCGCGAGATCGGCCACGGCGCCCTCGCTCGACGCGCTCTCGAACCGATGCTTCCCGCAGAGACCGAGTGGCCTTACACGATTCGAATCGTATCGGACATCACCGAGTCCAACGGCTCAAGCTCGATGGCTTCGGTGTGTGGCGGCGCGCTTGCGTTGATGGATGCCGGCGTGCCGCTCAAAGCGCCGGTTGCCGGCGTCGCGATGGGGCTGGTGATGGAAGGCAACAAGTACGCGATCCTCACCGACATTGCGGGCGCTGAAGATCATTACGGTGATATGGATTTCAAAGTCACCGGGACTCGTCAGGGCATCACCGCGCTTCAGATGGACATCAAAGTCACCGGCATCAACGCTCAGATTCTCGCCGACGCGTTGCAACAGGCGAAGGCCGGCCGGCTCTACATTCTGGATAAGATGGAGGCTGCAATCGCAGCTCCTCGCGAGGAGATCAGCAAATACGCGCCTCGCATTCTGACTATTCAGATTCCGGTCGACAAGATCCGCGACGTGATCGGGCCGGGCGGCAAGGTGATTCGGGGGCTGGTTGAAAAGACCGGGTGCAAGATCGATGTGGAAGACACCGGGCGCATCAATATCGCTTCGGCGAATCTGGATCAGGCCGAGGCCGCCAAGCGCGCGATCGAAGAAATCACAGCCGTACCCGAGGTGGGCAAGACCTATCTCGGCACAGTGCAACGCATCGCCGACTTCGGCGCCTTTGTCGAGATCCTGCCCGGAACGGACGGCTTATTGCACGTTTCGGAGATCGCAGAATATCGCGTGCGCGACGTTCGCGACGAGCTTAGCGAAGGTCAGCAGTTATTGGTGAAAGTAATCAACGTCGACCCATCGGGCAAGATAAGGCTATCGCGCAAGGCAGTGCTTCGAGATGAACGTGGCGAGACCGGCGAAGAAGAAGAGCGCCAGCCCGACTTCAATCGCGACGGCCGCGAAGATCGGGGCTATCGCGAAGAGCGAAGCTATCGCGAGGATCGGGGACCTCGCCCGCCACGCCCCGGAGGCTTCAATCGCGATCGTCGTCCGAGCCGCGGGCCACGACGTTGAGACCGGTAGCAGATCCTGCCCTAGCACAAGGGCGACGATGGAAAAGATCCGTCGTTGCCCACACTTTCGAAGAATTGATTCACGAGGCTCGTCGCGCTAGCGTGGCATTTTGGGCGTCCCATCGCCAAAGGGCTCGCTGGTCCTGAACGTGAGCGCCTCCCAACCAGAGATCTATTCCATTGACCTCGATAAAGTCGCGCTTGCCGGCGAGGACTGCTCTGCCGGTATCAGTAAGCTCGAGCGACGCTTCGTGGAATCGGGTCCCGCGGTCAACCCCAGTAACGTTGATCAACGGTTCTCTGCCTTTTGCCAGTCGCTTTAATTCGCACCGTAGCTGCAGATCGCCCAGACCGTAAACAGGTTCGGCTGCGACGAATCTGACGAATAATGAATTGAAGCTGGTCGCGCCGTCTGAAATCAACTCCAACAACTTGTTCTCGATGCGACCGAGACCGTTTCTCACCGAGGGGAATCGCGCAAGGTATAGCTGCAATGCGCTTGCGAGAAAAGGCAGCGCGGACGTGTCCTCTCGAATCAACCGCTCAATCGCTTCGGGGTCGGCTGAGCAGTAAGCAGCCCACGCTCGACTGGCGAGGCTCAGCTCTTGCGCGGTCACTTCGTGTCGTCCGTCAAATAGTGACGCCAACTGCCCGCCGGTTAGTTGACCGAGCCCCCTGAAGTCCTTCACTCCGGGAAACTCGCCGACACAGATCAGGCTCAATCTGGTTTTTTCCAAAGACTGTTTCGAGAACCAATCGAGCAAGTAGATCAAATTGACCTGGCAGAACAGATCGTGCTCGAACCACAAGATGGTTTCATCGTGTTCAAAAAATCTCAGTAGCGCCGCCTCCTGTTTGAGAAGATCGCTGATACAATCTTCGATCTTCAGCTCGTACTCGTCGCTCAGGAACCTTGCCCGCAAGTCAAGCCATTCATCGCTCGAGAGACCGCCCGGCGTAGGACCTGCCATCAAGACTTCCTGGAAAGCGATGTGCTCTCCTTGAAACCCAAACTCTCTGAGCGTGTTTGCGGTTGATTCGCCGTTGTGGATGTGAAACATCAGTTCTGCTGCGGAATGAGCTTGTAAACTGTGCCCTTGTACACGATGATGGCGCGTTCGGTCTCGGGCAAGCCGTCCAAGTAACGCTTCAGCCCAGCGTGTTTGTTGAGCACTTCGTTGTAGACATTGCTGTCGCGGATTATTGCAACAACCGGCAAACCTTTATCGGGATCGAATTCCTTATCGGTCCAGGCGCCGTCTTTCCACAGAAACCTCTTGTTTACGACCTTGCGCTCTGCAGGCCGGACGGATTCGCTCGTAGCGTTGTCACGCAACGCAAGCTTTCTTGCCGGTGGCTTCAAGGCTCTGGCTCTTGGCGCAGGCGGTGGAGCGGGGGTTGATGCGGTCACTTGAACTGTTTCCTTGCCGCTCGCTTCATCAGCGCGACCCTTGGACTCGCCTCCCTGGGCCGAGTCTTTCTGCTGTTGCTGATGGCCTTTGTCAGAATCAGACTTGGGTGCTTGAGACTCTGGCGCCGCAGCCGCAACTTGAGAAGTTGATTGAGTCTCTGCCTTCCGCTTCACTTCATCGGTCGATTCATTGTCGCTCTTTTCTTCGCGCCGCCTCTCCTGAGAGGCCATCGCTGGAGCCTGCGTTCTCTTTGAAGCTGCAGTCAAATTCCTATCGATTCGTTCTTCGTGTGGTTTTGCGGTGGCTGGTAATGAGGTTTGGGAGGTGCTGCTGTCATTAGCGCTGGGAGTTGCCGTTGGCACATCGATGGCTTGCTGTTCGGACACCAGCGGAGATGTTCGCCCGCTGAGCTCGTTGTGGCTCCGCGACAAAAGCAGCGGCAGACTAATAACGAGCGCGATGACTGCTGTAGCGGCGAGCGCCCACTGCGGTCGAGACAAAACGCCGAATACGTCTCTCAGCCTCACGCCACTCGGACGTGCAGGGGTCAATTCTGGCACCGCGGTTCGCGACACGGCGACCACATTCTTCCTGCACGCGGAACATCCTGACAGATGCTCTTCATAGCGCGAAAGCAAGGCGCTCGTCAGCCGTCGTTCGACGTACGCGCTTGCGAGATCGGGGTCGAACTCAGAACACGGCTCGGAGACGTCCGAGCGCCGCGGGACATGTGCTCGCAACAAAGTGTCAATCGCTCGATCCCGATTTTCCCCGAATAGCTTCATCCTCGGCTTCAACTCCAAACTTAGAACGCTTTCAAGCGTCGCTCTTGCGCGTTTTTCATCCTCTCATCTGCGAGGGTCCGGCCTGCGGGCGTGCCGGCCGGCTGCTCACGCTCACGATCTGCGGAAACCGACTCGAGAAGGTAGTCTCCAATTGTAATGTCCAACTTTTCGGCTGCCAACTCGATTGACTCAGCGATTTCGCGTCGTTTGAACTCGTAGTCACGGGCCAGTGCCTTCTCGAGAAGCTTGCGGGTGCGTTTTTGTATCCTGGTCAGCCATCGGCTGACCGTCGCCTCGTGCACGTCGAACAGCCCGCCGATCTCGCGAAGCGTCATCTGATCGCAGTAGTAGTAAGCCAGCAGCAACCGCTCGCGAGGCTCGAGGTCGGAAATCGCGCGGCGAAGCGATGCCTCGACCGCCGCGCGATATCGATCAGCCACGTATTCCAGATCCGTTACCGGCACTGGCTTTGGTTTTTCGAACGCGTGGGCGATGCGATCCATGTCCTCCGGCTCCTCGGGTTGTACGAGCCTGCTTGACTGGCGATGATGATCGGCGGACAACTGAAACACTACGGCGCGAAGCCATCCGCGCAACGAACCTCGGCCGCTGTAGAAGGAGAACTTGCTCACCCGCTCGCCGCCCGATTCGCGCAAGCCGTATAGCTCGGCGAAGGTCGAGTCGGCCAGTTGTTCAGCGGCGCCCGCATCCGAAACCATCGTTCGCGCCACGCTCAACAGATAGCTCCGATACTCGCGAAAGAAGTCTTCCCAAGCACCCTCGTCGCCTTTGGCGCACGCAGCCGCAAGACACAGATCATTCGCGTTGAGCGATACGAGGAAGTCGATCGTGATTCTGCGCGACTCGGCGGTGGGGCCGGGATTGCCGGAAGCTTCGTCCAACGCCTCCGGGAGATATTTCTTTGCTGAGGCGTAAACAGTGGCGCTCATTTCCGAGTCGCTGACTGAGTACCGATGCTCGACGCGCGACTGGAGGTGTTTGATCTCTTCGGCAAACGTGTGCTGGAACTCATCAAGGGTCATCGCGATCCGTGGCGTAGCACAGACTTCAGTCTGTAATCCTGGGTGTGAACCCAGCCGGCAGACAGACTGAAGTCCGTGCTACCAGGCGCTGGCACGAGCTGATTTCGAGGCAAAGCCATGCTAGCACAAACGGGCCCTCATTGCGCAATGACCTGAACGAATCAAGATGGCGTGGGTAGGAGAGTGACACCTGCATCTCAATAGAGCTCTTTCAGCGTAACCCCAGTGTAATACTTTTGAAGAATCGCGACGTGCGAGTATCCTTCCTTAGCAAGCGCGTAAGCTCCGACCTGACACATTCCAACGCCGTGGCCCCAGCCTCTGCCGGTGAAAACGAACGCGACAACACGCCCTCGCGCATCGGTCTCGCGATCAACCACAAACAAGCTCTCTTTCAGACCGAGCACGCCGCGAAGCTGCGGACGCCGCAACGAGGCTCGGCCCTGATCGCCTGTGATCTCAACCTCAGTCACGCGAGTCGAAGAGCTGAAATCGACCGGCTTGATCTTCGCAGGTCGTCCGACGTTGATGCGCGCCCGCGCTAGCCGTTGCTGTATCTCTTCGACTGTGACGCGCTCTTCCCATTGAGTTACGTTCCTTAAGCGATCGGTCGACGCGTTACCGTCTGAGGTCGAGGCTTCGAGAAAATCCACCTGCCCGGCGGCGTTCAGGTGATACGTGACATGCTCGCCGCCGATGAGCATCAGACGCTCGACCGCGTAACTCGTCCCGGCCAGCACGCGAAACAGCCAGGCATCTTCGGCGATATCGAAGCCGTGATCTTGGCCGGCGCTCTTTGAGTTCTCGGCATCGGTTGCGGCGATTTTTTGCGATATGCTCGCGACTTGTGGGGAGCGTGCAACTTCACCTGAAGCGCTCGTCTTCACGCTTGCTATTCGTGGAGCTTGCGCGCGGACAGCGGTTCGAGGCGTCGTAATGATCAGTCGTCCTCTTGCTGCCGCCGACGAGATTCCTGATCGAAGGTTCTTAGGCTCAGTTGCTTGAGACTTCGAGATCGCGTGAGCCAAAGTTTCAATCGCCTGCCCTCGCGTGACGACTGCGCGACCGTCAAGGATCCCGTCAGCGGGCTGCCGGAGGATTCCATCTCGCAGCAGCATCGCGACGTCTTTACGCGCTTCTGACGACAAGTCTTCGACGCGCACGCCGCTGAGCAAGTAATCAGCCTCCGTCGCTTGCACAGCGGTTGCGCCCTCAGTGTAGATTGATCGCACAACAAGCCCAACAAACTCAGCGAGCCGCATCACATCTCGATGTGTTGCAAATCCTGTATTCTTCCGCGGCTCAGGTCGCTCGAGTTCTCCGCGCAGCGCTCTTTGCGAGAGCCGCTCAGCCCTTTGTATCCAACTCTCAAGCTCCTCTCGATCGATCGCGTCACGGAGATAGGCGCTTGTCATGCGATGCGGCAACTCGAATCCGAGCACGGAAAGTATAGCTACGTCACGCGCGATCGAGCGGCCCTCCAGTCCGATCAAAGGCTCTCGCGTTCGGCTAGACCTGAGCTCTTTTTCGGCAAACGACTGACCCTCCGAAGAGCAGACGACCGATCGCAAATAAGGGAGAGGCTTGCCGCCAAAAACGTCTTCGTTGTTGTCAGTGCGCCCTCCACAGTCAGATGTATAGAGGGCCTCGATGGGAGTAAACCTTCCGTCTGGATTCCTGAATACCGCAACGATGCCGCGAGTCTGCTCGACCGCGCGGTTGCTCAACTCGCGCTCGGCAGTTATGCCGCCGTACACTTGGGCGCGAGCGTCGTCTACAATATCGTATCCATCGCTGCGATGCTGTCCGAGATGCGCCAGCGCATAACTCCGCGCGGCGATCGCCAGCGCCTTCATCGCTTCAATCTCAGGATGAGAAACCGGCGACATCTCCATCGGCACAACGCCGAGAAGGTACTCCTCGAGAGGCAATGCGTTGACGACGTTTATCCGCCCCCGGGCCTTCAAGACAACGTGTATCTCGCCTCGATAATCTCTGCCGCCAACTCGAACGCCTTGAGGACGCGAAGCGATACGGTCGCGGCTGCGGACTCGCCTTGCATCATTATCTTCGGAAAAGAAGCCGATTTTCCTTGCTGTCTCGAGCGCGGGTGAGATGACAAGCTCATCGTCGCTCGATGCGGTTACCTTGTCGCCTGCCAACGCAACCAACTGCATCGCCCGACCACTAGATTTCGGGGTGGATTCGGCTTGAGCTCTGTGCTTTGCTGCGCGAGCGTTGGTGTCAGTTACAGATTCGAAGTTTGAGGCATCGGCGCTGCCCGGATCGATCACAACTCGCGTATCGTTGTAGCCGGCCTTACGAAGGAGCTGAATCATCCGCGTCGCGTCGCTGGATACCTTGAAGACCCCGATCAGCACCGCATATTGCTGATGCGTTTGGTCGTAGCTTACTTCTACCGGCTCGAAGAACCGTTGGTTTAGCTCGTCAGCGAGCTTGCGCGCGCTGCGGGCATCGAGTGCATAACCGATGCTGACGCGATATGTCGATGTGGCCACCGGTACAGGAAAAGCCGCGTTGGATTTCTGACGCGCTTCCACGCGGAGCGAGTTGGTCAAAACCCTCTCGACGCCGCCGAACTCACTGACGCGACGCACCCTGAGCCCCGACGCGCAACTAAGATCGACCGATGCTGCGTCAGTCATCAGCGCGACTCGAACGATGGGACCGCTCGGTGACGCATATTCGACATTGGCTTTACTGCTCTGGTCAGCGCGCGGCTTTGATGACGCGGAAGTTTGTCGTTGAGCCTCAACAAGAAAACTGGACTGAACGAAGCCCGAGAGCGCAAAGGCGAGAGCGAACGCTAGACGACGACTGAGCCGTCCGGTCACTTTTTGACTGCTCATAATGCCACTACAGCGTGAAAAAGTAGATCGTCACTGTAAAGGTGATTGTGTTACCTGCGGCTTGGGGGAACCCTTCGAAGGGGCTGGCTGTATATATCGCTTGCCTGGCGTAGTTGTCAAGAACGGAATAGCCCGTCGAGCGCGCGAGTCGTGCTGTCAGGATCTGCCCGTCGCGTTTGATCACGAGCAGAAAATCAGCCGACACCTTTTCGCGAAGAACGTCCTTGATCCACTCGCGAGGCATGATGCGCTCGTTCGCGTTCCTGATCTTCGCGCGCACGTAAGCCATGTACTGTCCCTGCGCGTTTTCGAGACCGAGAGCGCTCGACTCGCTGTTGCTGCCCCGCCGTGTTCCTGCCACCGAAGATTCACTGCTTCCCGGACTTGCCGCAACAGGATCCGGCTTCGGAGAAGGCGGCGGGGGAGCCGGCGCTGCTTGTGTCGGCGGCATCTGGGTCTGCA
>DATFWM010000073.1:0-3397 GCA_035259295.1 Blastocatellia bacterium
CTGTGGCCACTGGGAATCTACCACGGCTGGCTGGGGGTGTTTGTCTACTTTTGGGTCTTGCATCGCGACCCGTGGCTTGAAGTATTTGGACTATTCTAGCCAGCAAAAGCGAATTTCGATCTACCGATTACCATTCGGATCAGTTATCATTTCTGCGTGAGCCGCGAGATACTAGACGACATCAGAGTGGATCGAAACGCGGTTTCCGTAAGCGACTTGTCGGACAACTCCGACGAAAAGGACTATTGGCTATCGCGCACACCGAAAGAGCGATTGGAGCACGTTGAACTGTTGCGACGAATCAATTATGGCGATAGAGCTACCGAACGACTTCAAAGAGTTTTTGAGATTGCTCCGCGAACATGGAGTTAGATATTTGCTCGTCGGTGGATATGCGGTTGGATATCACGGCTACCCTCGCACCACTAATGATATCGACATCTGGATCGAGTGCTCTTCTGAGAACGCCGAGAGGGTAGTCGGCGCGCTTCGTGAGTTCGGTTTCAATACTCCACTACTGTCGGCGAAATTGTTCTTAAAAGACGACAGCATCGTCCGGTTTGGGGTTGCTCCGGTGCGCATCGAAGTCATCACGTCAATTTCCGGCGTATCTTTCAAGGTGTGTTATCCGTCGAGAATAGCTGCCACTATTGACGGAGTGGACATCGATTTGATCGATCTAGCTCACCTCAAGATCAACAAGAAAGCTGCCGGCAGCACAAGGATCTCGACGATTTGGAGAACTTGCCCTAACGATATCGCGGTCGTGTTGCTTTCATCCAGGGCGGGTTCTTCTTGGCTACCATTTCATATATCGGACAGGTCGCCACGTGCGCGCCGGGAAGATAGCCCGCGCTTATCAAGAACTCGCCCGTTATCTCTCCACCAGTGAACACAAACGTCTTCTTGAACAGCTTCACCCACTCCTCCTTCTTCAGCGGATGATGCGCGTCGAGCCAACGGGCGAATGAATTGTGGCTCTCGCGGATCAGGATGATTCGTCGAGCGTTCTCAATCGCCGCGTTGATCTTAAGCTCGTTCCGGATGATCCCTTCGTCGCGCAACAATCGCGCGCGATCTCGTTTCCCATACGCGGAAACGCGCTCGATGTCGAAACCAGCAAACGCGGCGCGGAAGTTATCGCGCTTCTTCAGAATCGTCAGCCAGGACAACCCCGCTTGATTGATCTCGAGCACCAGCCGCTCAAACAGCTTCGAATCGTCGCGAATCGGGAAGCCGTATTCTTTCGCGTGATAAGGCCCGTGATAAGGATGTCCGGGCGCAATGTCGCAGTAGGTCATCTGGTCACTGTATCTTGCGGGGCTCGAGGAATCAAACTCGGCAAAGAGCTTTTAAGGCGGCCCTCCGCGGCCGTCCCCACGTTGCGGACTGGGCAGTTGAAGCGCCAAGACTGGCGGCCACAGAGAGGTAGCTCAAGACTCTGACAAATCCACCCACGGCAGTGGGTGGATCGTTCAAGTACGGCCTACAGAAGGTGCGCCTGAGAAACAAGAGGATAGCAGCACCAGTCTCGTTTGTGGGTCGGAATTGAAACTTCCACCCACTGCCGTGGGTGGGATTCGAGAGAGATTACGACGCGCTCCCGTAGGCTGGATTTGAAGCTTCCACCCACTGCCGTGGGTGGGATTTGTCAGAGTTTTTGAGACAGTCTCACAGAGGACCGCCCTTACAAGCTAACACACTTGCGCCGGGATGCGGCGTGATTGTAGAACTACCAATGCGCCATTAAGATTCTTGCGAGGAGCCAACATGAGTCTCGATCCTGAAAAAGAAATCATCGACACTTGGAACATCAACAATCGAATCAGTCTCTACATGCTCGACGCCATTCCTGCCGAAGCGTTGAACGACGTATCAGCTTCCAAAGGACGAAGCGTCGCGCAGCAGTTCGCGCACGTTCACAATGTCCGATTGATGTGGCTCAGTGTCTCCGGTCCCGAGCTGATGAAGGGTTTGGAGAAAGTCGAAAGAGAAAAGGCCGCGGACAAGAAGCTGCTGTCGCGGCGGCTCAAAGAATCCGGGAAGGCAATGGAGGCGCTCTTCAAGAAAGGGGTCGCTGACGGGAAAATCAAGGGCTTCAAGCCGCACGTGACTGCTTTTCTCGGTTATGTCCTCGCTCACGAATCGCATCATCGCGGCCAGATCGCGTTGGCGCTGAAGCAATCAAAGCACACGCTCGACAAGAAGATCGCGTACGGAATCTGGGAGTGGGGTGTGCGATAGCCCGTGCAAGTGACTGATCCGGCGAACAACGCAGACACAGTGGCGGAAGAATTGTCTGAGCGAATTTTTTTGCTTGAAAGCTTCGCCACCGAGAGCATCAGGGCGCTTCGGCGAGAATTCTCGAAGCAGCTGGTGAAATCGCCTTCGCGCTTCGTCGTCGAGGTTGCGTTGCGGCTCTTTGACCACAACACCTTCGAGCACCGCTTCGTAGCTTACGAGCTTGTGTGCAAGCACCGTTCAGCGCTTGGCAGCCTGAACGAGAAGGACCTAAGACAATTTGGGCGAGGTATGGGTAGCTGGGGCGCGGTAGATATGTTCGCTTGCTACCTTGCAGGACCTGCATGGCGCGAACGTCAAGTGCCAGACAAGTTGATTCATCGTTGGGCCCGCTCGAAGGACCGTTGGTGGCGGCGCGCAGCGCTGGTGAGCACCGTGCCCTTGAACAGCAAGGCCCGCGGCGGAAGCGGCGACACTCGGCGCACGGTCGAGGTTTGCGAGCTGCTGTTGGAAGATCGCGATGACATGGTTGTGAAGGCGATGTCGTGGGCACTTCGGGAGTTGTCGAAGCGTGATGCGAAAGCCGTAAGGCAATTCTTGACCGAGCATCGCGATGTCATCGCCGCGAGGGTTGCCCGAGAGGTTTCTAACAAGCTCACAACCGAGCTGAAAAACCCTAAGGGTAGGGCTTTATGAATCGGACCGGGAGGATGTTTCAAGGACTAAGAACTTTATAGGAGAGACGATGGCTCCAAAATATTGGCTGATGAAATCAGAACCAACGGCGTATTCGATCGATGCTTTGAAGCGCGATAAGACGACGTTGTGGGACGGAGTGAGAAACTATCAGGCGCGAAATCTGATGCGCGAGATGAAGGTTGGCGATCAGGCCTTGTTCTATCATTCTAACGCCGAGCCGTCCGCCGTTGTAGGAATCCAGGAGATCAGCGGCCTCGCCGAACCTGACCCGACTCAGTTTGTTTCAAAAGACAGTCACTTTGATCCGAAGGCGACGCCCGCAAATCCGATCTGGTACGGCGTGCGAGTCAAATTCAAGAAGAAGTTCGATCGGCCCGTGACCCTGCCCGAAATCAGAGAGAACAAAGCCCTTCAAAACATGGTCTTGCTGAAGCGGGGCCGCCTTTCGGTTCAACCA
>DATFWM010000074.1:0-3373 GCA_035259295.1 Blastocatellia bacterium
TTTTGAAGCGCTTTGAGTGCCGACTCCAGTCAGGTATTTCCTCTCGCCGCAAAGCCTGACTAAAGTCGGTACTCTGAACGAAGACGGATTGATGAACAGCATAATCATAGCACTGGCGCTGATCGTCACAACCGCTGCCACGAGCGCAGCTCAAGGGCACGCAACTTCGACACTTGCTCCTCCGTTCGAGACTCAGGCGAAGCAATTCAAACTCGGCGATCTGAGAATCACCGGCAACACTCATACGAAAACATTCGTCATCCTCCGAATGATTCCGCTCTCTCAAGGCGATATCTTCAATCAAACGCTCTGGGAGTTTGGGATTGAACAGCTCAACCGATCCGGGTTGTTTAAACCAATTGAGCAAAGCGATGTCGTAATCAAGCCCGATGACGCGACGGGAACCGTCGACATCGAGTTGCACCTCACAGAGCGCGATCGCCAACGAATCGACCTGAGCGGTGGCGGAGGAACGACCGGCGGAGCTTCCATCTCGCTCGATTACTCGAACATCAACCTGACTGGCCGAGGCGATCGACTGAAGGCGAGGGCGCGAATAGGCACTCGCGAGCAAAGCGGCGGCGCGACTTTTTCAAGCATGCTCTACGGAAGAGCGGCGGTCAGTTTCGAGCTGTCGGGATTTTTCGAACGCCTGGAATTCGTTAACGCTAACACCGTCGGCCAGGGTCGTCAGCCGCTGTTTGTCGAACGGACGGGAGGCGGAAGCATTGGTGTTTTTCTTCCGCTCAACCGATCGCGCTACACGATTGCCGCGACAACGCGGGCGGGAGTCGTTTATTCATTTACATCGACCAATCTCGCCGACGCACTGTTGACATCTGCGGCTACACGCACTCTCGAACAAGGCGGGTTGCGCGTCGCATCGCTGACACCGTTGCTTTTGCGCGACACGCTCGATCGCGAATTTGATCCTCAGCGAGGCGACCGGCTCGACCTTGGCGCGGAGCTTGGCGCGCGCGCACTTGGAGGCAGCCTCAACACTCTGAAGCCGTACTTCGACTATCGTCGCTTCTGGGCGCTGGGCAAAATCAAGAACAGCGAGTCGCGTGAGCCGATGGTCATAGGGTTTCGCGTTCACGCATCGCACATTCGCGCGTTCGGCGAGCCGTTTCGCGAGCAGGCTCTTTCGACGGTGCGTGGCGTGCCCGTGTTCAGGCGCGTCTTCCTCGGTGGAGAGACCGAGGTGCGCGGCTACGACGTGAACTCGATCGCGCCGTTGGCCCGCGTCGAACGCTTCCTGATAAGCAGCACTGGCGACGCGACCTTCGTTTCAAGTGAAGTGCGTCCGGTAGGCGGAGATGCGCGGATGCTTTTCAACGCAGAGTATCGGGTGCCAATAATTTGGCGGCTTTCAAGCGCGGCGTTCTTCGACATCGGATCGTCTTTCAATTCGCGCAGCTTGGTCAAAGAGAGTTTTGAGTCTGCAACGACGGTTCAACCGACCGGCGCGTCAGCGACGGTGTTGACCGTCCTCAAGCCTCTCAAGCCGGTGCAGGATTTTGTTCCTGGCTATCGCGCATCGCTCGGCGGCGAGCTACGTTTCTCGATTCCGGTTGTGAACATTCCGCTGAGATTGATCTTCGCCTGGAACCCGAATGCGCAAAAGCGCGTGCCCGATGGGGCGCTGCTTGCCCCAGAGAAGCATTTCGCATTCAGAGTCGGCTTCAGCAGAACGCTGTGAGCGCAATTCGCAAGAAAAGACAACGGTTGAAATGGGCACATTCGTCCTGTAGTATCTCAACTACCGGCTTGCGGGTGTCGATCAAGTTGTCACTCTCCCCGCTCTTCAGTATGAATAGAAAAGCCATTCCAGCATTGCTGCTCGCGGTCGCCGCGATCCTTGCGATCAGCGCATTGAACCCGTTGACACAGAAGGCACGAGCGCAGACGTTTTTCGGCGCGCAGCGCTTCCCCGCAATGGACATCGACGCTGCTGACAATATCTACTTGATGATGTCAGTCGCGACTGCTCCGGCAAGCGAGCATCGGCCGCACAGCCAGATCTTTTTCACGATGTCCGACGATGGCGGCCGGAGCTGGGACAACTCACCGCAGACTCGTAATCTTTCTAACTCTCCCGGCGAAGCGTTTGGGCCGTCGCTGGCCGTAAACCGGTTCGGCAAGACGCGGGTGTACGTAACCTATCAAGACACGACGCCCGGCCCAACCCAGGCTTTTCTTATCCGCTCAAAGAAAGGCACCAAGTTCAGAAGGCCGGCCAATATCACTCCCCACAACGGCGGGGCGTTCTCGCCTCGCGTGGCGCTGGATTCCAGCGAAGCGGTCAATATCGTCTGGGGCGACACAAACAGCAGCTCGGGGAAAGTGGTGTTCGTTCGCTCGACCGATCAAGGCGACACGTTCACTGCGCCGCTGGATATTTCAAAATCATCGGGCGTCGCGTTCGAGCCTGAAATAGCAGTCGATCCCGGAAACGCGATCAACGTCGTGTGGCAGGATACCGCTCCGGGAACCAGCGTCATAATGTTCTCACGTTCGACGGACGGGGGCGGCAGCTTCTCAACGCCCAAGCAGATTTCAAAAGGGACCGGCGCTGCAACCGAGGCTGCGATTGCCAGCGACGCGCAGGGCCGTCTCAGCGTGACCTGGGTCGACGCAAGTGGCGGCGACTTGCAAGCCTATTGCTCACGATCGACCGATGGCGGCACGACGTTCTCGACACCGATCAACGCCAGCAACTTTCGCGATGGCGATGTTCACAAGCCGACGCTTACCACTTCGCAAAACACAGTTTATCTCGCCTTCCAGAATGGCGGCTTGTACGGCGAAGACGATGTCAGAAACCAGCAAGTGTACCTGGCAAAGTCTGACGACGCGGGCGTGACCTTTGGCGAAGCCGAGTTGGTTTCGCGCGCCGACAACAGCAAAGGCCGGGCGCACAGCCCCGCGATGGTAGTGGACAGTCGCGGCGTGCTTCACATTACCTGGATTGACGCTTCGATTGTCGGCCACGACGAGGGGCTGCTGTTCTACAGCCGAACCAGCAACGGCCATCAATTCACACAGCAAGTCATGATACTCGCGCTCATATGATTGAGCTTCAGTATCGCGAGCAGTAGCGAGCGAGTGCATCCGTCAATTCTTCGTCTACCGCAGCCCGTTCGGCGCGTCGGGCGGTCTCGTCGGGCGATAGCTCGCCATCTTCGGTGACGATCGCGGTAAAGAACGCAAGCGGCGTCTGCTCGAAGTAACGATTCACGACTACAACTTCCTGTGGCGCGTCCGGCCACAACTCATGAGCGCTCCGATCACGGCCCGGTCCGACGATGTAATCGGCGTCGATGAACTTTGAAGTATCGCAAACCGCGTAAATCGGCACATCGTGTTCGCG
>DATFWM010000075.1:0-2772 GCA_035259295.1 Blastocatellia bacterium
CGGCTGAAGCAGCTCTGGAGAACATACGGAACGCTGTGGAAGGCGGCCATCCCGTATTTGAGTGGACGCATCTTAACGAGGCGGGAGAACAAATCGCCTGTGAGATCCGGCTGGTACGCTTGCCTTCCACGCAACGCATCCTGGTTCGCGGCAGCGTTACGGACATCACTGAGCGAAAGAGAGTCGAGGAAACTCTTCGCCAATATCGTGAGGAGTTAGAGGTCAAAGTGAAGCAGCGAACCGCCGCGTTGAGCAGGGCCAACGCAGAATTGCACGAAGTGAACAAGGAGCTCGAGGCTTTCGCCTATTCTGTGTCTCACGATCTTCGAGCGCCGATTCGGCACATCGCGGGATTCACCGAGCTGCTGCAGAGACACGCGGAATCGAACCTCGACGACAAAAGCCGCCAGCACATTGGCATGATTCTGGATTCGGCTAACCGAATGGGGACTCTGGTCGATGATTTACTCGCGTTCTCACGGATCGGTCGCGCTGAAACGCGGAGGACAACAGTTAATCTCGATCAACTCGTTAAAGCGGTGCTCGGCGAGATCGCGCCGGACGTAAAGGCCCGGAACATTACATGGCGCATCGGGCAGTTGCCGTTTTGTCATGGAGACCCCGCGATGCTGCGAGTCGTGTTCAGCAATCTCATTTCCAACGCTGTGAAATTTACTCGAACACGGGAGCAGGCCGAGATAGAAATCGGCTCCTTGAACCACAAACCCGACGAGGTCGTCGCGTTTGTCAAAGACAACGGCGTAGGCTTTGATATGAAGTATAAAGACAAGCTCTTTGGAGTTTTCCAGCGACTGCACTCGCAGGAGTCGTTCGAAGGTACTGGGATCGGGCTCGCCACGGTCCAGCGAATTGTGCACCGTCAAGGCGGCCGAGTTTGGGCGGAAAGCGCGGTCAACAATGGCGCGACCTTCTACGTCGCATTGCCGAAATCCGGAGAACTGAAAATATGAATGGTCTTAAACGTATTTTGTTGGTCGAGGATGATCCTAAGGATGTCGAGCTTACTTTGGCAGGCTTAGCCGAGTACAATCTGGCGAATGAAGTAATCGTCGCGCGCGACGGCGAAGAAGCGCTAGATTATTTATATCGGCGGGGCAAGCATGCGACGCGGGCAAACGGAAATCCCGCCGTCATGTTGCTCGACCTCAAGCTGCCGAAAGTCAACGGGTTCGAGGTGCTGGAGCAGATCCGAGCAGATGAAAACATGAAGATGATGCCGGTTGTTATCCTGACCTCTTCGCACGAAGAGCGCGATCTGGTGAGAGGCTACAAGCTTGGTGTGAATGCGTACGTGGTTAAGCCGGTTGAATTCCATCAATTTGTGAATGCAATCAAAGAGCTGGGTGCGTTTTGGGCGGTCATCAATGAGCCGCCCCCCGGCTCGTTGCGGAAATCGACATGAATTCGCGTCTTCGAGTTCTGCACCTGGAAGATGATGTCAGAGACGCAGAGCTTGTCCAAGCCACGCTCGAAGCAGATGGCATCCCCGCTGACCTTACGAGAGTCGAAGAGGAGCAGGAGTTTGTCGCGGCGCTTGAGACCGGAGACCTCGATGTCATTCTTGCAGACTACACCTTGCCGTCCTTTGACGGATCGTCCGCACTTAAGCTTGCGCAGCAGCATGCCCCCGATGTGCCGTTCATATTTGTTTCCGGAACTTTGGGCGAAGACATCGCCATCGAGGCGCTTAAGATCGGCGCGACCGATTTCGTCCTGAAAACACGCATGGGCCGGCTAGCGCCCTCGGTCACGCGCGCATTGCGCGAAGCGCGAGAGAAATCCGAACGCAAGGAGACTCAAGAGCAATTAAACCGCGAGCAGCAGCGCTTCATGGATCTGGTCAACTCGGTGGACGGCATTGTTTGGGAGGCTGATGCTGCGACGTTCGCTTTTTCGTTCGTGAGTGAACAGGCGGAACGCATCCTCGGCTATCCAACAGAGCGATGGTTAAAGGAACCGACGTTCTGGAAGGATCACCTGCATCCGGAAGATCGCGATTGGGCGGTGGAGTTCTGCGCGAAGGCGACGGCCGAAAAGCGCAACCACGATTTCGAATACCGCATGATTGCTGCCGACGGGCGAACCGTCTGGTTTCACGATGTAGTGACAGTGGTAGTCGAAGGCGAGCGGCCGACGACGCTTCGCGGTGTCATGGTCGACACCACGGATCGCAAGCGGGCCGAGCAGGTCGTGCGCCGAAGCGAAGAGCAGCTTCGCGATCTCATCCAGACTATTCCAGCAATGGCGTTTGTGACGCTCGCAGATGGTTCCAATGAATTTGTGAGCCGCCAATGGATCGAATTCTCAGGGCTGTCGCAGGAGCAGAGCTCAGAGGGAGGTTGGGCCGTTACACTTCACCCCGAAGATTCTGAACAACATGTCGCGAAGTGGAATGCGGCGCGGGCGACGGGTCAGCCGTTTGAAAGTGTAGCGCGACATCGCAACGCGAATGGAAACTATCGCTGGCTTTTGGTTCGTGCCGTGCCGTCGCGGGATGAGGAGGGCCACATCCTGAAGTGGTATGGGGCTTTAACCGACATTGAAGATCGCAAGCGCACCGAAGCTTTGCTCGCAGGCGAAAATCGAATCCTCGAGATGGTCGCGAAAGGCAACTCGCTTTCGGAGATACTTAACAACTTGTGCTGTTTAGTTGAAGAACAGGCCTGTGACGTGCTGGCATCGATTTTGTTGGTGGAAGACGGCCACTTGTGGCACGGCGGGGCACCCGACCTTCCAGATACATTCATTGAG
>DATFWM010000076.1:0-3152 GCA_035259295.1 Blastocatellia bacterium
CGGAATCGCTCATCGAGAATTACTGATCGGCAGCGCGAGCATCCTCATAAACGGCTACGCAATTGCGGCCAAGCGCTTTGGCTTGATAAAGAGCGCGGTCCGCAGTCTCGATTATCGAAAGAGGGCTTTGCCGAGAGGCGCTGAAAGACGAAATGCC
Organism: Blastocatellia bacterium; assembly: GCA_035259295.1. Classification (GTDB taxonomy): domain Bacteria; phylum Acidobacteriota; class Blastocatellia; order UBA7656; family UBA7656; genus Onstottus_A. The sequence continues at coordinate 158 of DATFWM010000076.1, forward strand.
GATGCTGATGGTCACGCGCTCCATCGGCTCGCTCTGCTCAGTTAGGCATTCGGTTTCACTCATGCTCTTTCGCAAACGCTCGGCGATCTGCGCCGCATCGCCCATCTCTGTCTCGGGAAGCACAATGCAAAACTCGTCGCCCGCAAATCGCGCGCTCAAGTCAATGGCGCGAAGCGAACCGCGAAGCAGTTGGGCCGTTTTGATCAGAACCCGGTCGGCGTTCGTGTGCCCGTAGACGTCGTTGTAATTCTTGAACCGATCGACGTCGATTATCATAAATGACAGCGGGGTGTTGTAACGCTTCGAGCGCTCGACTTCTTCGAACAACCGATCCTGGAGATATCGGCGATTTGGCAGGCCGGTCAGCGGATCAGTCAAAGACATTTGCTGAAACGTCTCCGCCTTCTTCGCCCATTCAGTTCGATCGATTATTAATGCCAGATGAGGTGCCATCATCTCGAGCATCATCAGATCGTCGGTTTGATAAGCGGCGCCGTCGATTCGATCCGTAAGATTGATGACGCCAATTTTCCGCGAGCCGAGTGTTATCGGGTAGCTGATAAATGATTTCGTTCGGTAGCGCCCCGGTCTCGATTGCGGCACTCTCAGATCGCTGTCGGCGTCGCTGACGAGCAGAGGGGTGCCGTTGGCAAGCACAGCTCCGGCTATCGGCTCGCCCAGCTTGACCCGATCGACAAGTGTCTCAGGATCGGCTCCCAGAGCCGCTTCCAGGACAAGCTCATTCGACTCGGGATCGAGCACCATCAGCGAGCTGCGTTGTGATTGCATGATCCCGCTGAACTTCTCGAGCAGCGACTGATATACCTTCTGAGAGTCGATGGTTGATGCTATGCTGCGAAGAAACTCATAGAACCGGCCGATCGATTGCCTCCGGCTTTCGAGCTGATCGGTTTGCCTATCGATCTCCAGCTGCGAATCCAGGGCGGTTGACGAAACTTGACGACCTGCGTCTTTGCGCGCGTTGTGAAAATGATAAGCGGCGGTCGAGCCAGCAAGCGCAGCAGCCTCCGCGAACTCGCGAGGCTCGATGAACTTTATGCTTTTGAGAGACTCGCCATTGGCAATTGCGGGCAGGTCTCCGCAGTCTCGCAAGAACTCGGCGTACTCAGCCGTGGAAGCAAACGACCTGCCTCCCAGTATCACCAACTGCTTTTGATCGATTCTAACCGGAATGGCAAAACAATGAAGCCCGGCGTGACAAGTGAAATCGAACTGCTTTCCGGCTGCGACCGCGTTGCTGTAAGCGGTGCCGCAATCCGCGGCGCACATCGGTGCGCGATCGGGCGAGACCCGCATCGCCCGGCAGATGCTGTTGTCATTCTCAATTCGCCCGATAACCGCGCCGTCGCGACTGAGCGTGGTCAGCGCGACGCCTGTCCTTTCCGCCAGGGATTTCTGCAGACGCAGCCATACTGCCAGCGAGTTATCTGGATCACTCTCGGCGGACGGCGACTTGGTCTTCTTAGTAGTAGTCTCGTTGCTCAATGCTTCCCAGGCTCCTCCTATACTTCTATCTTGTAGAAAGAGAGAATGACGCGCAAGTTGGTCGTCGATTCCTCGCGAGCGTTGCAAACCGGGGGACGCGCTGCCAAGCTAGCACACGAGCGCCGCAGCTTTCAATAGAAAGTCAAAGCCCCTGTTCGGATGGTGCTCGCGTCGTTTCGAATTTGAACCAGTCGCAACAACACAATTGTTACTGTCGCAGCAACGCAATGGTTACTATTGAGACCGACTGGCGAATCGCATAGTATACCTTTGTCGCGATTTAATGACCTTATCGTTCTCTCGTTGTAGGTCCGTCGCAAATGTCCCTGCGCAGCGTGGATTTGCTCCTCATCGTCTCTTCAACCAGCGTGGCAATATTCCACTAGCGAGTTCAGAAATGTGGTTTCATACAACAGAAGACACGGCACAAATCTTGCCGTCAACTGAGGCTCTGAAAACTCCAACCGAGGATCCGATGAAGATAATGGTAATTGATGACGAGGCGCCGATACGCGAGCTGGTGAAGCACGCGTTGACGGAGAGAGGCTACCAAGTCTGGTCCGTCGCGAACGGAAACGAGGCGCTGACGTTAGGTGCTGAGCTCGACTTCGACCTAATCTTCTGTGACATAGTTATGCCCGGGCTGAGCGGGTTTGACGTGCTGAAGGCGTTTCGCGGCGACGGCTCCCGCTGTGAGATCGTGTTGATGACTGGCCAGGCATCTGTCGAAGCCGCGATCGAAGCGGTCCACAATGGCGCGAATGATTACATTTGCAAGCCGTTCTCGATCGGGGTGCTTCAAGCCATCGCGTCGGCGGTCGAGCAACGCCGCTGTCCAAGCAAACTGGTGCCGATTGAAAGCTCAGGTTCTCAGCAACGCGAAATCTTAGGCAACAGCCCGGTAATGATCGAAGTGGTGAAGACCGCCGTGCGAGTTGCGCTTACTGAACTGCCGGTGATGATCCGAGGCGAATCGGGGACCGGCAAAGAGCTGATCGCGCGGTTGATTCATCGCAAGAGTCCGCGAGCACAAAAACCGTTCGTCGCGGTCAACTGCGGAGCGCTGCCTGACACATTGCTCGAATCCGAACTCTTCGGGCATACGCGCGGTGCGTTCACCGGCGCCGACAACGCCCGACGCGGCTTGTTTGAAGAAGCCGACGGCGGAACGCTGCTGCTCGACGAGGTAACCGAGACAAGCCCCGCCTTTCAGGTGAAGCTCCTGCGCGTTCTGCAAGAAGGCGAATTCAGACCGCTCGGAACGAATGCCCGCAAACGCGTGAATGTGCGAGTATTGTCCGCTACAAACCGAGACCCTCAAGCGCTCGCCGAACAGGGGTTGTTTCGGCAGGATTTGCTGTATCGACTCCAGGGCGTTCAAATCTTGCTGCCGCCGCTGAGGGATCGTCGTGAAGACATCAGGCCGATGGCCCTGGCATTTCTGTCACAGTACACCAGCGCAGGACGACATCTGTCGATCACCAAAGAC
>DATFWM010000077.1:0-3281 GCA_035259295.1 Blastocatellia bacterium
ATGCGTTGGGAGATCGGTCACGTTTCCTGGTTTCAGGAGTTCTGGATTCTGCGCCACCTTGGCGGCTTGCCTCCGATTCTCGATCAAGGGGATAAGCTTTACGATTCGGCGAAGGTCGCTCACGACACGCGCTGGGATTTGCCCCTGCCGTCCAGAGCGAGGACGCTTGCTTTCATGAAAGAAGTGCTTGATCGTGTGTGCGACGCCGGCGACAAGCGAAAGCGCGAGCCGGTTGACGGCTACGACGAGCAGTACTTCTTTCACCTCGCGCTGTTTCACGAGCAGATGCACGCCGAAGCGATTACTTACACGCGACAGACGTTGTGTTATCCGCCGCCTCGACTCGGCATCGAGCGTTTCGCGGGGACTCGTGACGATCTGCGAGCAGACATTTCTGGTGATGCGTACGTGCCCGGTGGAACTTTCGTACTCGGGTATTCTCCAGGAGCGTCGTTTCAGTTTGACAACGAACTTCAACCGCACCCAGTCGAAGTCGCTCCGTTTTCGATCTCGAAGACGGCGGTGAGCAACGGCGAGTTCGCGGCATTCGTCGAAGACGGCGGCTACCGGCGACGCGAATTGTGGAGCGATGAAGGTTGGCAGTGGAAGCGAAACTACGGCGCTGAACATCCGGTCTACTGGTGGCGTGAACCGAACGGAAAATGGCTTCGGCGGCACTTCGATCAATGGGTGCCACTCGAATCGCGCGTCGCTGTGATTCACATCAACTGGCACGAAGCTGACGCGTACTGTCGCTGGGCGAGGCGGCGGTTGCCTACTGAAGCCGAGTGGGAGATGGCGGCCAGTTGCGAGCCTTCCGCTAACGGCGACTCAATATCAGATCACAAGCGACGATATCCGTGGGGCGATGATCCTCCGACTCCCGATCGCGCGAATCTTGATTGGCGAGCGATGGGATGCATTGAGGTCGATGCTCTCCCCGCAGGCGACAGCGCCTTCGGCTGCCGGCAGATGATCGGCAACTCGTGGGAATGGACGAGCACTGCGTTCTACGGTTATCCGGGATTCGGGCCAGGGCCTTACAAGGAATACTCTGCGCCGTGGTTTGGTGACCACAAAGTGCTGCGCGGCGGATGTTGGACGAGTCGTTCGCGGATGATTCGGAGCGCGTATCGCAACTTCTACACCCCGGACCGCCGAGATGTGTGGTCGGGATTCCGGACGTGCGCGCTGTAGCCCAGGCTGGAAACTCGCTCAGGCGTTACTAAATCCGGCTGTTGACGCACCAAGCTAACCGCGTGACCCAGGGCTTACCTGCCAAATTGAAAATCGGCATCACGACGCCGGCGCCTCCCGGATCGAGATACGGCAATCGCGTAACCGCGCTGCGTTGGGCGAGGATATTAAAAGAACTCGGTCACTCTGTCAGCGTCAAGCAAGAGTATGATAGCGAGCCGTTCGACTTGCTTATAGCGCTCCACGCTCGTCGCAGCTACCCTTCGATAGAGCGCTTCAGGAATCAGCATCCGAATCGGCCGATCATTGTCGCGCTTACCGGCACTGATCTTTATCGTGACCTCGCGAGTAGCCGTCGAGCGCAAAGCTCGCTCGACTTCGCGACTCGCATTATAGTTCTCCAGCCGAAAGCTCTCGACGAGTTGCGCGACTTCTGGCGTGAGAAGGCGCTCGTCGTCCATCAATCAGTCGCAGACGTGACCGCTCAGCCGCGAAGCAGAGCCCCTTCATCGCGGCAAGTGAAGAGTTCATCTCACGACACGTTTGATGTTTGTGTGATCGGACACCTGCGGCCGGTGAAGGACCCGTTCCGCGCAGCGATGGCCTCGCGCTCGTTGTCTGCCTCGTCGAGGATTCGAGTGCTGCAAATCGGAGCGGCGATGACCAGGAACGCCGAGCTTCGCGCGAGAGCTGAGATGAAGCACAACCCTCGATATCGCTGGCTGGGCGAGCAGCCGGCTTGGCGAGTGCGGCAGATTTTGAAACAGAGCCGGATATCCGTCCTCTCGTCGAGGATGGAGGGCGGCGCTAACGCGCTTGGCGAAGCGATAGTCGCAGGGACTCCGGTGCTGGCATCTCGCATCGCCGGGTCGGTCGGCATTCTAGGAGAAGTTTATCCCGGTTACTTTGAGGTCGGCGACACCCGCGCGCTTAGGGCGTTGATGATTCGCGCGGAGAGCGATCCAGGGTTTTTCGCGCAACTGATGAAGCACTGCAAGAACCTGCTCCCGCTCTTCGATCCCGCTCGCGAAGCGACAGCTTGGGCGAAACTGCTCGACGATTTGTTTGAGCCGGCCGTGAAGCGCTCATTATCTTGACGCTCTTGTTTGGATTTAATCGGCCAATCCTGATAGCCTTGCGGTCTGCATAATTCAACGGCTTAGCACTAGACAACTGCGATGAAGAAACTTTGCAACACTGTGGTTCTCTGCCTCTGCCTGGTGCCCTTTTTGTTGGCCGCGGCTCGAGCGGGTTCACAGACACCCAACCCCACAACGGCGCCAGCGACTGGCGTCGGCTTCGTTCGCGAAAACTATTCGAAGTACGAGTACCGCATTCCAATGCGCGACGGCGTGAAGCTCTTCACCTCTGTCTATGTTCCGAAGGACGCGATTGCCGAAGGTAAGACATATCCGATTCTCATTCAACGAACGCCTTACAACGTCGCGCCTTATGGCGCCGATAAGTATCGCGCCACTCTCGGACCATCGGATCTGTTCGCGCGCGAGAAATTTATCTTCGTCTATCAAGACGTGCGTGGCCGCTTCATGAGCGAAGGTGATTTCACTATCATCCGGCCGCACAAACCGGTGAAAGGCTCGAAGGACACCGACGAAAGCACCGACTGTTACGACACCGTTGAATGGTTGATCAAAAACGTTCCCGGCAATACCGGCAAAGTTGGGATGTGGGGAGTCTCACAGCCGGGGTTCTTCGCCGCTGCAGGAATGATCGACGCTCATCCCGCGTTGGTCGTGGTTTCACCGCAAGCGCCGGTGACCGACTATTACATGGGAGACGACTCTTACCACAACGGTGCGTTTATGCTGGCGCATCGATTTCGCTTCTACCAAGGCTTTCGCCAACGCGAGGGTGGGCTCGCGCCGCCGCCCGCCACGTTAGCCTTCGACCCAGGCACGCCGGATGGCTACGAGTTTTATCTCAACATGGGCTCGCTTGCGGACGCCGATGAGAAGTACTTCAAGCGTCGCCAGCTCTTCTGGACGCAGAACATCGAGCATCCGACCTACGACGAATTCTGGCAGACGCGTTCGATCTGGCGACACCTGAAGGGCATCAAGCTG
>DATFWM010000078.1:0-4378 GCA_035259295.1 Blastocatellia bacterium
GCAGCGTGATCGATGACGGAGGCGAGTCACTCGACGAAGCTAGTGTCGGCGGGGCGGATCTTGTCTATCTCGCCGCGCCGGTGGGGGCGATCTTGAGTTTCTTGCGTACACGGGGAGGGGCGCTCAAATCGGGAGCGATCATTACCGACGCCGGTAGCACAAAGCGCGAGATCTGCCGCGCAGCGCGAGAGTCGTTGCCGGAGCAGGTCTCCTTTGTCGGAGGGCACCCCATGGCTGGAAGCGAACGCGCAGGGGTTGAATTTGCGGATGCGAATCTCTTTAGCGGCGCTCCCTACGCCCTGATTGCTAGTCGGAATGAGACCGAAGATGCTCTGCGTGCAATGACCGAAGTCGTGGAAGGCATTGGGGCGCATCCGGTCATCTTGACCGCCGAGCAACACGACCACATCGCTGCACGCATCAGTCACGTGCCTCAACTGCTTTCAACCGCGCTGGCTCTCGCCGCCTCGAAAGCGCCCCAACCTGAGGCACTTAGGATGGCGGGAAGTGGTTTTGCAGAAGCCGCCCGTCTGGCTGAGAGCAGCTGGTCAGTTTGGGAAGACATCTGTCGATCCAACGCCGATGAGATCAGCTCCGCCCTTGACGAAGCAGTCGCGGAGATCGAAGCCGTTCAAGCAGCAGTCTTAAGCCGCGATTTCTCAGCGCTTGGAGAAATGTTCGAGAAGGCCGCGGAACTGATGCGTCGCTTTCATGATGTGAGAAGAGATAGATAATGACGACATACGTCATAGGCGACATACACGGGCGGTTGAAACTGCTCGACCAACTCATAAGCGACGTTCCATGGAATGTGTCTCGCGACAAGCTTGTCTTTTTGGGCGACATGATTGACCGAGGCGATGACGCGCCGGGCGTTGTCAATCGAGTGATGGAGCTCGTGAAATCGAACCCGAACATAGTCGTACTCCGCGGCAACCACGAACAAATGTTGCTCGATTGTCTGGATTACGGCGATCTTCAATGGCTTATACCGGAGAACGGCGGGGTCGCTTCATTGTCAGCGTACGGTTTTGAGCTTGATCAGCTCACTGACGTTTCAGAGATAAAGATTCCCGAAGAGCACATTGAGTTTTTCAGGAGCTTGCCTTACTACCACGAAGACGACCAGGCGATTTACGTTCACGCCGGGTTGATTCCTGGAGAGCATCCGTCGGAAACCGACCCTGACGTTCTGACGTGGACGCGCGATTTGGACTTCTTTAGCGGCTACGACGGCAAGCTGTGTTTCTTCGGTCACACCCCGACACCCTATCTTCCGCGCGAGGGGCGGACCAGGCGCTGGGGCATTTACATCAACGGCGGTTGCGTAGGCATCGATACGAGCGGCGAAGAGCATAGTCCGCTTTCGTGCGTTCAGGTTGAGAACTTCATTCTCTATCAGTCTTTCCCGTCAGGCGCAGTTGAAGTCGAAAGGCTTAAGAACCGCAAGCCCATCCCTTCTGCCGCTCGCGTCGCGCCGTAACGCGTTGATTTATGAAAGCTCCCCTTCCGCCGACTCTTCCTAATCTCTTGCTTGAATTTGCGGCGCGCGGTCTGATTCTCACGATCACGATTCTGCTCTCGAGCTGCGCGAACGGCGTTCTACTGGACGAGCGCTTTCACGATCCGCGATTGATCAACTGGTCGGTTGTTGATGACCCCGACACGATCGAAGGCCCCTCAGAGTGGCGAGTCGAATCGGACGGCTGGGTGCACCAACGCAGTAACATTTGGGGGCTGCGTGGAGATTTCCTGGGCCGTTGGTACGGGACTTATCTTGTAGCCGGCGATGTTGGCTGGTCAGATTACACGTTTTCAGTCAAGGCAAAGCCCTCGGATGACGACGGCTTTGGCCTGGTGTTTCGCTACCAGGATGCCGAGCACTTCTATCGTTTGTTGTTCTTGCAAGACGGGATGAGCGGCGGTCCAATGACCAGGTTGGACCGGCGAGAGGGCGCAGACTACCGTGAGCTTTGGTCCACGCAGAAAGGCTATCGGCCAGGAAATGAGATGATGATCGAAGTTGAAGTTGAAGGCGAAGCGATAAGAGCCTCAATGGATGGCCGACAACTATTTGAGGTGAAGGACGGCTCTTACAGGCGCGGTGAGATCGGCCTTTTTTGTTTCGCGCAGAAGGGTCAGGCGTTTGATGATGTCAAGGTCGTTGAGCGATAGTCAGAGTTGAAAACTGCGTTCAGGAAAATATTATGTTGAGCCATGCCGCACGTGTTCCACAAAGATCACAAGACTGGTAGACCGGTCGATTTCGTCAGTGTTATCGTCATAACCTGTCTACAGCAGGAGGACCAAATGACGAGCCAACCCAAACAATCGCCGTCGCCAAAAGGCGGAAGTTTTCTGATCGAAGATCGAGATTACAGTGAAATCTTCGCGCCCGAAGACATAACCGAAGAACAGCGCATGTTCGCGCGAACCGCCGAAGAGTTTCTTCGCAAAGAAGTCATCCCGCGGGAGGACGAAATCTACGCAAAAGATTACAAGGTCCAACGCGAGCTAATGCTCAAAGCAGGCGAGCTTGGGTTGCTCTCGATTGACATACCGGAGAAGTACGGCGGGCTCGGCTTGAACAAGGTCAGCTCGGCGGTGGTTGGCGAGCAGTTCGCGCTTCAGCCGTCGTTCGCCGGCACCCAAAGCGCGCACGTCAACATTGGCACCCTCCCAATTGTCTTCTTCGGTACCGAAGATCAAAAACGCGAGTACCTGCCGAAGCTGGCGAGCGGCGAATGGATTGGAGCTTACGCCTTGACCGAACCGCAGTCGGGTTCCGATGCGTTGGCCGCGAAAACTAAGGCGGTTCTTTCCGAAGAGGGTCGTCACTACATTCTCAACGGCCAGAAGATGTGGATCACCAACGGGGGATTTGCCGATCTGTTCACCGTGTTCGCCAAAGTCGATGGCGAGAGGTTCACGGCGTTTTTAGTCGAGCGCGGGCCGGGACTCGTGAGCGGCCACGAAGAGAAGAAGCTTGGTATCGACGGCTCATCGACTACGGCGCTGATGCTCGAAGACTGTCGCGTGCCAGTCGAGAACGTCCTCGGCGAGATCGGCCGCGGACACAAGATCGCCTTCAACGTGCTGAACATCGGCCGCTTGAAGCTAGGCGCGCGATCGGTTGGCACGATCAAGCTTTCGCTCCAGCAATCTGTTCAATACGCCAAAGAGCGTCATCAGTTCGGCCAGCCCATCGCGAACTTTGGTTTGATCAAACACAAGCTCGCGGAGATGACAATTCGCGCTTACGCCGGCGAATCGATTCTGTATCGAACGCTTGGGATGATCGATGAAGCTCTCGAGCGCGTAGACAAAGACGACCCGCAACAGGTGCTTCGGGTGCTCGAGCAATTCGCAATCGAATGCTCGATCATCAAGGTCTGGGAGAGCGAGGCGCTCGCTTACGTCGTCGACGAAGAGGTTCAAGTCTTCGGTGGCTACGGTTACTCGAAGGACTATCCAGCCGAGCGGGCTTATCGTGACGCTCGCATCGCGCGCATCTACGAAGGCACGAACGAGATCAATCGAATCGTGATCGGCACCCAGTTGCTGCGCCGCGCGGCTTCGGGCGAGTTGCCGCTGTTGGAAGCCGCCGAATCGGTAATCGCCTCGACGCGAGTCGCCGGCGACACGCTGAGCCAGACTCGCGCGAACGTAGCATTCAGCGAGGAGCTGTTGCTGGTAAAGTCAGCCAAGGCGATGACGCTTGCGTCGATCGCGGCTGCCAACCGAGCTTATGGCGACGGCGCTCGCAACGAACAAGAGGTGATTGCATTGATAGCCGACATGGTTATGGATGTTTACGCGATGGAGACAGTCCTGTTAAGAACACAGCGGCTACTGACTGACCGAGGAATTGACAACATCTCGGCGCAAGCCGACATCACCCGCGTCTTCGCGCGCGACGCAGCTTCGAGGGTCGAACAAGCAGCGAGGGCAGTTGCGAGCGAAACCTCAGACGAGACATGCTCCTCGGCGATTGACGACCTTGCGCAGAGCTCACCGATGAAATCAATCGCTGCCCGCCGGCGAATTGCGGAGGCAGTCATCAACGCTGGTAGGTATATGTTGAGTTGATGCGGCCTTGATCGAGCGGCTATCGCCGGTGATGCCCTGCAGCAGGCCGCTTGTATCTTTGCCCATGCCCAACTAGGTGTCGCTTGATGAACCGGCGGTGCTTGAACCCTTGATAACCAATCGATCCCGCCGGCCCAAACGCCGCGCCAATTGCTATCGGAGTCGCTATCGACATCACTTTCCTGGCGCTTCCGGAATGGTGGTGCCGTGTAGCGTAATGTACGTGATAATGTCCCGTTCGCCGGTAATGACCTGCTGCCGCCGGCGCGATTGAAATAAACCCAAAGAT
>DATFWM010000079.1:0-2408 GCA_035259295.1 Blastocatellia bacterium
CTTTGCTCGATGGCGACGCAAGAGATTACACGCCACGCGCGCGCGGGCTTGAAACTACACGGACAAGTCGGCTTGTTGATCATCTTTCTCGCCGAAGCGCTTCTGTTTTCCGGCAATCAAATCGTCGGGCGCTGGTTCACGCCGATAGTCTGGACAGGCTATATCTTGTTCATCGACGCGCTTGTGTACAAGCTGAAAGGCCAGTCGCTGCTGGTAACGAATCGCGCGGAGTTCCTGATCATCGCAATCATCTCGATCGCAAGCTGGTGGCTGTTTGAGCTCTACAATGCTCCGCGGTTCTGGGAATCGGAACTGGGGTTGTGGTGGCACTACCAGAACCTCGAACCCAATCCGTACTTGCGCCGCATCGGTTATGATTGGTCGTTCGCGACGATCTCTCCGGCACTGTTCGAGACCGCCGAGTTTTTTCAAGCGGCCTTGTTCAATCGACTTCGATCGATGAAGCCGCTGAAGATTTCGCTCAGTTGGCTGTATGCAATGATCGCCGCAGGCGCGCTCGCCTCAGCGTTGCCGCTCGTTATGCTGTCAGGCTGGCTGGTGCCGCTCGTGTGGCTCGGCTTGATCTTTCTGCTCGACCCGTTGAATGCCCTCCTCGGTCAGCCCTCGATCACAGGTGACCTCCGGCGTGGCGATTATCGAAGACTTGTGGCCTTGTTTGCGAGCGGCGCGTTGTGCGGAGTGCTATGGGAGTTTTGGAACTACTGGGCGATCAGCAAGTGGACTTACACAGTGCCTTACTTTGGCCATACCAAGTTATTCGAAATGCCGCTGCTCGGCTATTTAGGCTTCCCGCCATTCGCAGTCGAGAGTTGGGCAATGTACGTCTTCGTCAGGCGTTGGGGGTTGGGTGGTGGGGGTTGGGCTGGGACGTCCGTCTATCCCCCAACACCCAACTCCCAACCCCCATCTACCGATGCTGGTTGAGAAAATCACAAGCCGTCACAATCCGCTTATCAAGCGCTTCCGACGCGTGAGGGCCGGAGGCGAGAGGCCACGGATTTTCATCGAGGGTGCTCGCCTGATCGAAGACGCGCTGGGCGCGGACGCACATTTTGAAAGCGTTGCCTTCACCGCCGAGTTCGAGGGGACCGAGCGCGGCGCCGCGTTGGTCGATCTGCTTCAACGGGTGCCGTGCCGCGGCGCGCTGGTTTCCAAACAAGTGATGGAAGCCATCGCCGACACGAAGACGCCGCAAGGCGTGGCGGCAATCGTCACCCGACCGTACTTTGAGCTTGACGATTTGTTCTCACGCGGTCCGGATTTGCTTGTCGTCGCCGATGAGCTGCAGGATCCAGGGAATCTCGGAACCATAATCAGGACCGCCGAAGCCGCGGGCGCGAAGGGATTGATAACCACTCGCTTCACGGTCGACCCGTTCAATGACAAGGCGATTCGGTCGTCCATGGGCTCGGCGCTTCGATTGCCGCTCGTGACCGGCGCGGCGCGCAGAGACGTTTTTTCGAAGTGTCGAGAAAGCAAGCTGAGGATCATCGGGTCGGTTCCTGAGACGAGTCTTGACGAGCTGTCTTTGGTTGGCAAGACTCGGCACGATCAGGTCAAGATTTACACCGAAATTGATCTGACCGGTCCGATCGCGATTCTAGTTGGGCGCGAGGCGGAGGGAATCTCAACTGAAGCAGCAATGCAAGCAGACGAATTTGCTCACATCCCGATGGCTGAAGGGGTTGAGTCGTTGAACGTTGCTGCAGCGACCACAGTGCTGCTCTACGAAGCGGCCCGCCAGCGACGTTTTCGATTCAAGCGTGATGCGTGAAGTGGGCAAGTGATAATATAAGAATTCAGGAGTGTTGTGCTCAAGACCTTAGAAAGATACATCGACCGCGAGCCTGGAGAAGCGACCGGCCTGGCATCGCTTTGGTCGAGCCTTGGCCGCGACCGCAGATTCAACTTTCTGCTTGCGATCTCGGTCGTCGTGCACCTGATCTTCTACGCCGCGCTGATAAAGCTCGACTCGTGGGCAATAATGCGAGCAATCGCTAATCGCAAACAGCCGGTGTCGCTCGTGAGGCTCATAGAAATCGCGCCGCCGCCCGACCGGGTGGCGCTTCGAACGGCCCCGGAGCCTATCGAGCGAGCCGACGTCAACCGGCTTCAGTTTGAACCGAACAGCGCCGACGATGTCCACTTGATCGGGCGATCTCCAAAGCCGACCGAACAACACGGAGCGAGTGGCCGGCTTCCTTCAGCGGCTCTCATCGAAAAACAACTGAGAGCGATGCGAGGACAAAGTGATCGTGAGCAGTCAGGTCGTGCGGCCCATCAGCCAACTCCTCCTAGTACGTCGTCGATCCAGGCTAATCGTATTCCGCAACTGGATGAGGCAGTGATCACACAAACTCCGCCAACGCCGAACGTGCCTTCCCCGC
>DATFWM010000080.1:0-5986 GCA_035259295.1 Blastocatellia bacterium
GTCGTCGGGGATCACGATAGTCTTAGCGTTAGCTCTCGGGTTAGGACGATTCCCGGCAAGCACCGCCTCGACGTGAGGCGACGACACCCACCACTCGGCGATTATCCGATCCGACGGGACTTCCGGGTCGAACACGTTTGAAAAACCTCGGTCGTAGTAATTGACCTCGTAGCGTCGAATGATCGCGCCCAGCTTGTTGATGTTCAAATGCGCGTTGCGTGATTGAAGCGGGTCAAAGGTCCAGATGATCAGTGGCACACCTGACTTGATCGCGTGCTCACGTTGTGCCAATTTCATCCTAAAGCCGATGTCCTTGTGCCGCCATTGTTCGAGCACCGCCGCGAGATGCGAGTGATACAAAACTCGACCGTTCATCAGCGCAATCATCGTGTGAACGAAGCCGACAAGTTTGCCGGAAGCGTCGAACGCTCCGAAAGTCGGAGCATTGCAAGACTTCGAGATCAGGTAGAGTCTGATGGGCATTATTCCGATGTCCTCGTCTTTCCAGACCGCGCGCTCAAGCTCGATACATTGCTGGAAGTCTTGGATGGAAGAGCACTCTCTGATGGTGACATCGGGCGAATTCATAGCGGAGCAGTATAATTACGGGCACACTGGCATTCAAGGCAACGCGTTAATTGGAGAGTATCACTTCTCAAGCTCCTGTTTGGCGAGCACCGCTTCGTTGCTTCGGGGATACAACTTGATTATTGCAGAAAACTCAGCTCGCGCGGCGTCGAGCTGACCAAGCTCCCGTAGCGCGGTTGCTTTCTTGAACCGAGCCGCCGGGACCTTGTCACCCTTGGGAAACAGCAATACGACCTTGTCGAACTCGGCGATAGCCTCGCTGACCTTCTTCATGCTGAAATAACACTCACCAATCCAGTATTGCGCGTTGTCGGCCAGTTCGCTGGACGGATAAGTCTCGACGTATTGTCGGAACTCGCCGATGGCGAGAGGATAATTTCCCCGACTGTAGTCACTGTAAGCTGCGGCGAAGAGTTGATCCGGGTTTCCCGGCGTGATCTCAGTAAACGCAGGAAGCTTTGGCAGGTTTTCGACAAGTCTCCTGAGCTGAGCGAGTTGCTCGGACACGCGGTCGATCCGCTGATTGGTAGAGCTTATCTGCTCGCCGAGGTTACTGGTCGATTGTAGTGCGCTCACGCTGCCTTCGAAAAAGCGGCTTTGCGCCTGACGTATCGCGTTAACGTTGTCTACGATCTGAGTGATCAACGTATTCAACTGGCCGCTGTTTTTGTCCATCGTCTCCTGCATTGTGCGAACTTGCCGTTCGAGCACAATCACTTCAGCCTTCAGTTCGTCGAGCGCTAGCTTCAACTGCGCGTCGCGATCTTTTTGATCGGCGAGTCCGCTGCTGCTGAGCGGTGCGAGGAATACAAGAGCAAGAAGGGAAACAGCAATTAGCTTGAACTGCATAAGACTCTCCTATTGATCAAAGATTGCATAAGCGGCGACGTCTGTTTTCCCGATAGTCTCATTCCTGAGCGCGATGCGGGTATTCGAACCGAATCCATCCGTTCCGTAGCGCTGCGTTCCAATTGGCCTTAGCAACGCGAACTGGCTTCCTCTGTTGCCACGTGTCTTTGCTCGGCGTAAAGACAGTGGGACGGAAGTAGTACCCCTGCTTGACGCACGCCATAAGTCCATGATCAGCACAATCAGACCGAACGATGCCTCGCTTGGTGCGCACGACATTCGTAAGGATGTCTAAGCACACAAAACCCACCGAGACGCGCAGCGGGTCGGAGCGAAATCGTCCACCGTCATATCGCGCGGCGGTCTGTCGCACATCATCGAGGTGATCGATTAGCAGCGGTATCAACCGGCGACCGAGCTTGAGGAGCGCAATCACTTCCGGGACGGGATTCTGGAGGACACTAGATTCGGCGGCGCCATCCTCGTCATAAGTACATTTCAGATCCGGGGCGGACGCCAATCGATCGATCAGCCGCTCTCCAGTGTCATCGGAGCGTGGAGCCAAAGGCATTACCCCACGAGAAAACGCCAGAATCGAGACTAGAACAGTTGAGAAAACTAACCGTTGCATGCACATTACGCTTACAGCCGCGATTTGAAAATCCCGCAGCCGTGAGCTATGGGTTTCGCGGAGTGCCGCCGCTCACGTAAATGAAATCATCGCGGCGGTCGTGCGCCCACGAAGGTCTGACCTCCGGCGACCCTTCGCTCGTCCCCGAAGCGCGCTCCTTGCCGTAACTGACAGTCGAGATTCGAGGGGCTTCGACTCCTAGCGACACCAGAAACTCCTTTGCCGCCTGCGCGCGACGCTCGCCCAATCCGATGTTGTATTCCTCCGTCCCTCGCGGATCGCAGTTTCCTTCGATGCGAAACGCGATCGTCCGATTTGGCGCTTCGGTCAGCCATTGAGCGGCGCGACGCAATCTATCTTGTGATTGCGGAAGCAGATCAGCCTTGTCGTAATCGAAGTAGATCGCCTGAACGTTCTGGTTGAACATCGCGGCAATTGTTGGATTGGGCGGGAGGGTACGGGGGCGCTCACCCGGTGGCGTCGTGGTTTCTTCCGTCACCGTCACACGAGCTGACGCGCTATCGGTTCCACCAGGGCCGGTCGCAGTCGCCGTGTAGGTCGTCGATTGCGACGGGCTCACGACTCGCGACCCGGAAGCCTGGACGGTGCCCAGCTCGCTGATGTCAACCCGATCTGCGTTATTCGAGCTCCACCGAAGCGTCGTGCTCTGACCGCGCGTGATGGCTTCCTGATCGGCCGAGATGCGAATGCTTGGGCGAGCCGCGCGTGGCGTGACCGCGACTACCTTGCTGTCCCGAGCTTCCTTCTTGCCTCGACTCGCGACGGCGGTATAGGTAGTCGTGTTGTTCGGCGTGAAGACTTGCGCCCCGTTCTTATCCACGGTCTGCCCGTTGAGCGTGACGTTCTTCGCATCCTTAGAAGTCCAGTTGACACGCACGTCTTCGCCCTGCTGAATGCGGTCGCGCGAGACCTGCAGTTGGACCTTCGGCTTTGCGCATCCCACAACGCCAATCAGAGTAGAAACAGCAAAGATGATTGCAGCTAATCTCGAAACATTCGTTTTCATTTTTAGCTCCTATGGGACCGTTCGTAGTACCGCATTCATGCGGAAGTTTGTAAGACAGCCTCTGATTGGGTGCATTACAAACTTCCGCATAAATGCGGTACTACGAACATTCTGAAAATCACTTTGCCCAGGTTGGCGAACGCCCGCCGCCCCGCGTGAGCTGGCGCTGACCGCTGCCGTCGATGTGCGCCTGCCAAACCTCCCACCGGCCCGAGCGGTTTGATTGAAACGCGATGTGCCGGCTGTCCGGCGACCACGTCGGGCTCTCATTTCTCCCTTGCGATGTTAACTGAAGAAGCTGGCCCGACGCTACATCGGCGACGAAAACTTGAAAGCTTCCCGCGCCGCCATATGTAAACGCAACGTAACGCCCATCGGGCGACCACGAAGGCGAATCGGCCTGCCCGCCCCGCGCGATCAGAGGACGTTGGTTCGCTCCGCTGGAATCCATCACATAAACCTGAGGCGAACCGGCTCGATTTGATATAAAAGCAATCTCACGCCCGGTTTTCGGGTTCCAGCGCGGTGAGATATTGATGCCTTTAGGAGTCCGCGTCAGCCGCCGCGCATTCGAACCATCGAGGTTTGAAACATAAATCTCCATCGAGCCGTCCCCGCCAATCGCTGAGCTGAATGCAAGCTGACCGCTTGGAGAAATGGTCGGCGAGGTAGTGGTCGAATTGAAGCTCGTTCCACCGATGAGCCCGCCTTCCGCCGACCGCACTACAATATTCGGCACGCCGGTCTTGAAGCTAACGTACGCGAGATAACGCCCGTCGGGCGAGAATTGCGGAAAGCGGACATAAGGGCCGTCGCTAGCGAAACCTCGCTGATTGAACCCGTCATAATCCATCATCCTGATCGAGTCGCCTCCGACGTAAGCGATCTTCGATGTGGCGATGCCGTCGCGTCCAGTGAGCAGCTTCACCACTTCATCCGCAAATTCGTGAGCGATTCGCCGCGCGTCGCCGGTGTGCCGCGAAGCAATGAGCTGTTGCTTGGTCTTCACGTCGTAGAGATATGTGTCCGCGGCCAGCGCTCCCCCGGCGTTTTGAAGGTTACCAAACGCGACGTAGTCCGCTTTCACCGGATCGCCGCTCCATTCGTCAAACTTTAGCGAGGCAGGATCGGGAACAAGCGTCTTGGGATAGAGACTCCTGCCAACCAGCCCCGAAACGGCCGCGAAGTCGAGATCAGCCCGCACCACCTGATTGAACGTACTGACCGCTGCTTCGACGCCTGACGAGCGAGCGATGAAATCGGCGACGGCAAGATTAGGTCCGTTGCCGGGCGTGACGATGATCGTGCCGATTTGCTTGCGCAGGTCTTCTTGAGGCGGGGTCTCTTGATGCGACGCGAGGTTCGGTATGCCAGATGTCAAGACTATTAATGTGGTGAACGCGATTGAAACCAGTGATTTCATAGCCCGAAACTGCTTTCACCGCAGAGACGCAGAGGGCGCCGAGAAAAAATCAATGCGCGATGAATTGCATAATGATTCTCGCTCTCTCATCCTGCTCATCTTGTCAATCCTGTCTGACATTCTTTATATCATTTCGGATATCGAAACCAAACTTCAGCTGTCGCTTCTTGGGCGCCGCCTAGAAATCCGGAAGGGAAGGGAGGCAGTGGGTCGGATGCGATCACCGCGCGCTCGGCAGCGTAGTTCACCTGAGCGTTCGAAGAGCGCTGACGGATGTAGGCCGGCAACACTCGCCCGCCCGAGACGGATAGAATCCTTCCATCGCTTGCGATCCGCAATCGGATAATTACGTACTGCACCTCACCAGAGTCGATCGCCGGCGGGTTGTAGTTCCTGCCTAAAATAGCCTGAATCCTTCGACCATATTCCGTTCCACCCGGCAAACCGGTGCCGCCTCCAAATCCGCCCCCAGAGCCGATTCCAACGCCTCCGATCATGGCAGTCGGCGTAGGCGAACCAAAGCTGCGACCGACCTGCGCAGTCTGAGCCGCCGACCTCCCGCGCTCTTCTTTACCTGTGAAGATTCTTTCTTGTTGATTGACCACGGGGCGATCAGTCTTTAGCGATTTGGGATCGGGGATGTCCTTTTCGGTCGGAGGAAGCAGCGCGGAATTGGCGTCCTCTTGGCGAGCGCGTTCAACGCGAGCGTTGTTGATCGCGTCTTCGGTGTCGCCGACATAAGAAACAGGCTGAGGCTTAGCGAAACCAAGAATGGCTGATTGATCGGCGACACCGACTTCAATCGATCCGCCTCCACCTTCGCCGCCCTCGCCGGGTCCGGCAGCCACTATCTCGGGGGAGATGGCGCGGTTGAAAGAAAAGAACAGCGCAACAAAGATAATCGCGTGAAGTAGGATGGAGAGTACGACGCCGAAGCGATCTGATCTTTTACCCTCTTCTAAGTCGTTCTTGAAAGTTCTCAGTTCTGTCATCAGAGCCAGGCTATATTGTAACGCCATTTAGCTTGGCAATCGACCTGAGCGGAGTTCATAATGTGTAGGCTTCACGGTGTTGACATTCGTATTGGACTCGACACAAGTTTCCCATCCCCTAAGGGTTGCTTGCGTTTCGATCTTGGTTTGGGCGAAATGTCCGCTTTGCGGAATCATGACAAGCTAAGGAAGGACGCGTAATCGTCTTTGTAGAAGTTTTCGATGGCGGCATTATTCTTTCGCAACGACTGTTCAACCTCTGAAGTCGAGCAATTGCCCAGCCGCACCCACACCACCTTCGGCGGATAACCAAACACAAGACTTCGCTGATGCATGTCTGAATCCTTTGAGACAATCGTCAAATCGTTGTTTCTGGCATATTCCCACACCAAGAGGTCGTCAGCCGCTTTCAAACCTACATCCCGCACATGAACCGAATCTGGGAACAGATCAGCAAGAAGCCCCACCAGCTTGTG
>DATFWM010000081.1:0-4890 GCA_035259295.1 Blastocatellia bacterium
TCCGGCGCTACATTCCGTATCTTCACGGCGCGAGAGATGTCGCCGAACCTGAGACACTTTATTTGTGGGACGCCGCCGCGCGCGCGGGTCTGAGCTATCGCAATTACGGCGAGTTCGTCCTCACGCTTTCGGAGGCGAACGTCGCGGCGGTCAACGCAAACCGGTCGCGAGGCTATCCTGACATCAGTCCGACGCTCTCATCTGTTCCCACCAAGAAATCGCTCGAAGGTCACTGCAGCACGACGTTTCGCAATTTCGACTTGCGAACTCCTGACGCGATGACGCCTGACTCTTATCGAACAGCGAAAGAGGCGAACGCCGATCCGCTGATAAGCATGAACCAGACGGACGCGCGATTCCGCGGGACCTCGCGGCTCGGAGAATGGCTCGAGGAGTTTCGCGGATATGTGGCGGACGTCGAAGCGGGCAGGCCGGATCGAATGCCTAACTTCTCGATGATGCGATTGCCGAACAATCACACCAACGGGCTGGCCGCTGATTATCCCACGCCGCAGTTTTACGTCGCGGAAAATGATTACGCGGTGGGACGATTGGTCGAGGCGGTATCCAATAGCCCTTACTGGAGAGACACTGCGATCTTCATCCTTGAAGACGATGCGCAAGACGGACCCGATCACGTCGATTGCCACCGTTCGCCTGCGCTCGTCATCAGCGCCTACAATCGGCCGGGGGCGCTCGTTCACGAGTTTCACAGCACGGTCAGCTTGATTCGAACGATCGAAATACTGTTAGGAATGCAACCGATGAATCAACTCGACGCGTCGGCGGCGCCGATCGACATCTTCCAGGACAAACCCGACCTGAGGCCTTACAAGGTCATGCTGCCCGATGTAGCTCTGAACAATCTGATGACGACATCTCGAGCGGCGCGCGATGCGACCGAGGCCCATTGGATGAAGCGAACCGCGGAGCAGAATCTCGAGCACGCGGACATAGCTGACGCTCGCGTGATGAACGAGATCATCTGGTATTCAGTTCGCGGCGCGGCGTCACCGATGCCGCAGATAGCGCGGCTGCCGGCGTTCGATGCGTTGCGGGAGGGAATAGCTGAGCAACGCGAGGAGCAGGAAGAGATCGCAGGACGATCGAAGATCGAGCTAGCAAAAAGATAGCCGAAACTTCAGACGATCACAGGCCGCTAAAAGGTAGACAAATGCCCAACGATCCCGGCTTCGCAGCAGATACCTGCATATTCATCGAGGCTCTACCCGGCGACGGAGGAGCACATAACGGCTCCGACATTTGGTGGCTCAGCCCCGACGTCAGTTTGAACGCTGCGCACAACACGGCAAATATCGCGCTGCACCGAAAGGCAGCCGACAGCGGTTGCACCACTCCCTTTGCTGAGAGTGTCACTGTCGAGCAGTGGTCAGCAGGTCCTTCGCTGGCGATGGTTCCGAACAATCCGTCGAGCGCCAAGAACGTACAGAACATCGGCGCGTTGTTTCCTGTCGAGGGCGCGGCCGCTACCGCAACGATGGTGTTGGATCCGCCATTGGGTTTCGATCATTCAGATCCGCATCATCTTCACGACGTGTGCCTGGTTGCGCGATGCTATCCTGACTCGCTCACGCCGAGCACTCAGGGCTTCTTCGCGCGCGACGACCAACACGTCGCGCAGCACAATTTATGTGTAGTTCTGCCGCCCGCCCCAGGAATAGTCATGCCGCCGCCGCCACCCGGCGTGCAAAGTTCTCCGGTGACCACCGTCAACTCTTCTAACAGCCCGCAACAAGTCAAACTGTTCGCGATCGCCGACCACAACCCCACTGTGTTCGTTAAGAAAACCGTGGCGGCGCGGCTCCACGACACGCACGGCGCGCTTCGGCTGGGCTCCACACCGGCGCGAAGCTTCAAGTTTGTGCTTCCTGATTTTCCCGCTGCGCAAGTGACTGATCATAGTCATCCGAGTGCGATCACGCCGTTGAGTCCGCAGACTTACGAAGCGAAGATCAAACTTGCTTCCGGACAATTGACCAGGTTCACATTCACGGCGGAATTAAAGGGAGGCCAACCTGGGGACGTCTACATATTCCACTTGAGACAAATTGGCTCTGACAATCACGATCAAGGCGGGTTGACTCTAGTGATGATCGTCAGATGATCGTTAGCTTGCTACCTGCGCAGAGAGCGGGACAGAAAGAGGCGGAAGCAATGCTCCCGCCTCTTTTTTGAAGGAGGAGTTTCGACGATTGTTATTGTTGTTGCTTTTCTCTCGGTCGACGAACTTCGTTCTCAATCTTTAGGCGCATGCCGGGCTCGATGGTTTCTTTGACAGTGTAGTCGGACGGCAACTCGAACAACGAATGCGCCGGCTCGGCTCGATTGATGTTGGTAAGTCGATAGGTATTCTCACCAAGCCGCGGATCGCTGTGTTTGCTCATTACGACTGTCTGAAGCTCTTCTGAGTACCACCTCTCGGAAATGATGTTGATCGGTTGCTCGTTTCCGATTTCGCCGGCCGCTATCGTAGTTGTAAACCTGGTGCCCTCAGCTTCGACCCCTTCGATGGTTTGTTTTCCGAGCGATTCCTTCTTGACGTTCTTAGGATCAATCTTGGTCATGACTGAACTCTCGAACGAGACACCAGGACCAATACCGCCAGGAATGCCGACTAGCTTCGCCCCCGTCTCTGCTTTGGCAATGTGCGCCTTAAGCTCCGCCTCCGCTTTCTGTCTTTGTTCGGTATTCGCGGCCCCGGTTTCCCCCGAACCGGATTTTGCTTCATCAATCAACTTCTTCTTCGCCGCCATGCCCTCGCCAGAAACTTCGAACTTGCGCACAAGAGCCTTGCGAGCGGTGTGGCTCTTAACGTCGAGGATGTAGTTCACCCCAGCGATCGGATCATTGATTAAGATCAACTGCGGGAGATCGCCTGCTGCTGAGTAAACGCCGACCGCATTGATCGTTTGCTCCCGCCGAGTGCGCCCTTCGCTATCACGATAGACGGATGCGCTACTGCGACGCACGATGCGGTTGCCGTCGGCGAGGGTCTGAACCGATTCGCTTACTGCCTCCGCGGAATAGGGCGCTCCCTTTACCGTCTTGCCATCAAAGCTCATCTCGGAGGAAACGAACATAAAGGTGTTCTCGCCTTGAGTTGAAAAGCCATGCACAAACCCGCCCGCCCCGACGTCGTGATGGTCAGGCATCTGTTGAAGGATCACCTCGTGGTGGTCGGCCTTCCTCTCGTGGGTGGATTGGGCTGCGACACCGGCAATACTTGCCAGCACAGCGAGCGTGCAGATTACGGTAACAAGAATTGTTCTCTTAATGGTCATGATGGTCCTCTCTTTCGATGTAGTCTCATTTAGGGCACAGCCGGAAACTTAAGCAGCCTGTCAAGGCCGCCTTCATAAGCCTTACCTAACAAAGCGAATCGCGCGCGCGAGCCCGTCGTTGCCGACGACCACGTCGGCCTTTATGCGCTCGCTCGCGCGATCCATATTCATCGGCAAACCGAACGACATCAGCGCCGATCGCGGCAGTTCGACCCGCACAAGTTGCCCGCTCTCCGTCTCCGCCAGGCTCTCTCTGTTCATCAGGGGGAAGAAATCGGTCGCGATTTCGACATCGCCATCAGAGCGAGCATTGTCAAACGGCCTGTGACTTGATCGCGCTAGGTTCGAGAGGCGACGTTTAGTCTCCCGGTCGCGATCGGGCAGAAGACCCGCCCGGATCCTGCGCTCCGGCTGCGGCTTTGGCGCAGACGATGGAGGAGCTTGGACAGTACCTGACGAGTCTTCGGCCTTTTGTGGCGCCGCTTGTTCGAGCTTAGGTCGACTCGCAATCAGCGCTATCAAAACTAAAATAACAATTGCCGCCGCAACACCCACTCCAACGTACAACCATCGCCGGTTCGAAACCAGCGAGTTGACGGAAACGGCCGCGGCTCCATCGGCGGATCGTTCACGGAAAGCCGTAAGCAGCGAAGTCTCGACGCGCGCCGGAGCTTCAGCTGATTCAGCAGCGAAGGCCAGCCTTTCCAACCCATGCGTAAGCGCACGTTCATCCGACAGCCGCATCGCACAAGCCGCACACGAGTCCGCATGCAAGAGCGCCTCCTCGCGCAATGCGACCTCCATCAACTCACCATTGGCGATGTCGCGCGCAATGTTTTCGACGTCGTGACAGTTCATGCGAAGCACCTCGCGGGTTTCACTTCCCCCTCAGCCCGGCTGCGGTCATTTCCGGCGCGCAGTTTTTCTATCAGCAGCGCCCGCGCTCGATGAAGCCTCGATCGCACGGTGCCGACCGCGCAGCCTACGACCTTCGCCGCGTCGACGTAACTCATCTCGTGCAAATCGCACAGCACAACAACTTCTCGGTAATGCGCTGGCAACGCAAGGATCGAATTTCGCAGCGCATCGATCATCTCGTTTCGCGTAAGATCGTCAAGCGGATTGTCGCCGGCGATCGTTCCCGGACTTGCAGTCGCACCGGTCTCGTCGTTCGACTCAGTCAATTGAACGAATGCACGATCCTGTTCCAGCTTCCGCAAAACATGATTGCGCGCGATTCCGTACAGATACGCCGCGAGTGATCCTCGATTCGGATCGTAGCGCGCGGCCTCGCGGATCAGCACGATGAAAACCTCCTGGGTGACGTCTTCAGCCAGCGCCTCGGACCCACTCATTTGAAGCGCGAACCTGTAAACACCCGCCTGCCGCCTTCGATAGAGCTGAGTGAACGCATCTTCGTCTCCGGCCATCATCAGCCGCAGCAGGTCCAGATCGCTGGGAGTCGCAGGCTGTGTCATCTTTCTCTGAACTGCCGGCCGCCTGACATTACTGATTCACGTTTGAGGTCAAGAAAGTTCCAAAACGTTCGGGCGAGGGAGGCTTGAGTTCTGAGATAAACACTGAGCCG
>DATFWM010000082.1:0-3922 GCA_035259295.1 Blastocatellia bacterium
CTCAAACGAGTTCCGCGCGGTCTCCTCGCAGTAAGCACAATCCTCTGCCATAACCGGCTCGTCTTCAAAGAGTTTTTGCTCGATTGGCAGGGCGTCTCTCGAACACGCTTGAAAGTGAAGATGATCAGGCGCCGAAGCGCCGCACTCCGGGCCGTTGTACAGCGCGAAGCAGCTTGAGCCGAGGTCACGCGCTAAACATAACAGCGCATCGAGGTTGCCTTCGATTTGTTGGGGCCGATGTTCGCGATGAACGATTGAAAGGTGCCGATCCAGAATCGGAAATGGGTTGCACAGGATCAGCAGACTATCCCCGTAAGCAATACCCTTCTCCTGTTGCGGAAGATTCTCGGGACACAAAAAGCAACGGCGATTATCGATCGCGGTTTTTTCAACGGAGGCAGCCGTGCTGCGAATGCGACGCGGGTTGTGTTGGACCACTACCTCCGACTCGTTGACCGGGATGCGTTTTGTTTCGACCTGCGCGAACGCGTCGTATCCCTCGCGCAGGAGCGGCCACGTTCCGCGCTGTTGATCGATCAGCGCGGCGATTCGAGCTTCGAGAGAGGCGCCGGCGTCGTTCTGATACGCGCGCAGCTCTTGCGGGCTGATTATCTTGTGCTTCCACGTCATCGTTGATTCATCCTTTGTCTCGCAACTATCTCGACCGTGCGCAGGCGGTCTTTGTATGCATCGTAGCGGTTCGCAGTCGCCAGCGGAAGCGCCGCGTCTGAGTTTCCCTCCCAACGTCGCGCGAAGTAAATCGGCTCGTAAATACGGCCAACCTCGTACTCGCGGCCGATGCGCAGAGCGACAGCGTAGTCCTCGCCGTAGCTGACATTTGGAAATCCGATCTGTCTCAGCACCGGCACGTAGAAAGCTCTTGGCGCGCCCAGGCCGTTAATCCTGAGAGCGTTGTTACGTCCGTTCTCGCGAGTCCATTCGCGATGATCGATCACGCCCGGCGGAATCTCTTTAAGCTCAAAGTTGACGATCGTGTACGAGCCTATGACCATCGCATATTCGCCCTCGTCAAACTTTGCGATTATGCGCTCAAGCGCGCGTTCATCTGAATACAAATCATCAGAGTCCAATTGAACTGCATACTCGCCGCAGTGCGAAGAGTAAATCGCCTCGTTCCAGCATCCGCCGATGCCCAAGTCCAGACGCTCCGGCTTGATATGAATCAGGCGCTCGTCTCGGCTGGAGAGCTCAGAAAGGATCTCGGTAGTTGAATCAGTCGAATGATTATCGACGACGATGACGTTGAACGGAAACGACGCGCGTTGTGAGAGCGCGCTTGTCACGGCGTCCCGGATTGTACGCTGGCGATTGCGAACCGGGATAATTACGCTTGCCCGAATCGGATGGCGCTCTTCGTTACGTGGAACGGTTTTGAACTCGGGCGACAGAAACGCGCCGATGCGTTTCAAATGATCTGTGGCGACCCGCTCCACTTCCATTTGATACTCGCGTTGGCTTGGGTCAACGTAATCGAACTGGCGCTCGCTGCTCGCTCGATCGTCGGCAATCGACCGTGTGTAGAGAGCCTCGGGAATTCGAAGAACCGCGGAATCGAGCGACAGTTTTAGCCTTAGGTCATACAACCCCGCCCAGCGCAGGCCTTCATCTATTCGCCCGTGAGATCGCAGCCCGGTCAGCGCCGCCCGCTTCGAGATAAGAACAACCGAGCCGAAATCGAAGCCGTCACGAATGCTGCCTAGCTGATAATCGATCAATGGATGGGCCGTTGTCTTGTCGCCCAGGATGTCGCTGAAATCCGCATAGATGAATCCCGCGCCGGAGTCTTCTGCCACGGAAATGAATCGCTCGATCGCTCGCTGTCCGAGTTCGACACTCGCGCCGGGAAGACAGAGCAAGAGATAATCGGTCGCTAGCTTATCGAGCAACCGGCTTATCGTGGCGCCATTGAAGAATTCGCCCTGAACGATCTGGGATTTGCTTCTTGCAATCTCAGAGAAGCTTTTCGTTTCGCCGGGCTGCTGCCCGATCAGAACGAGTTGCGTGACAGCGTCGCAAGCGGCCAGAGACTCCGCCAACGCGGCGGAGCGAGCCTCGTATTTCATTGCGGCAGTCAGCGTCGGCATGAATCGTTCCGTTAAGCTTGCAGTCGGAGTCATTATAGACGATTGTTTGTTATTTGGGAGAAATGAGATGGCACGCGAGCACGCACGTGATTGGAAACACCGCGGAGTTCGGATCGTTCGGGCCGGTGAGCTTGATACCAACACGCCTCAGACGCCGGGCATGAATCGCGCGGCGGCAATTACTTACGCGCGAGCGGGAGCGTCGAAGCTATGGGCAGGAACAGTAAGCATTCATCCCAACGCCAAGACCGGCGCGCATCATCACGGCGAGCTAGAAAGCGTGATTTACGTCGTCAAAGGAAAAGCGCGAATGCGTTGGGGCGAGCGTCTTGAATTCACCGCTGAAGCCGGGCCGGGCGACTTCATCTACGTCCCACCCTTCGTTCCTCATCAGGAGATCAACGCCAGAACGGATGAGCCGCTCGAATGCGTTTTGGTACGAAGCGGACAAGAACCGATAGTGATCAACCTGGACATCGCGACCGTCGAGCCTCCCGAGGAGGTGCGGTGGATTGACGACGTGCATCGAAACCCCGAACCCTGAACTCGGAGCATTGAACCGTCACTTATCCAGCGGAACGTTGACGATTGGCGTGTCCCAATGCCCGAGCAATATCTCGAAGCGCCGCTGCTCTTCGCGTTTGTAAGTTTCTTGATCAGGGAACAGTTTCTTAATGATCGGCTCTTCGCTGGCCTGATCCAACGCCGCGGCCATGTTCTTGAAGACGATCGTCACCCGATAGTCCCAACGTCCTTCTTCAGTAGCGTGATAGCGAGGCTTCACACAGGTCACGCTGACAATGCGCCCGGTCTCGATCTGCTTCTTAAGCACCGGATAATGGTTCTTCTTGAACAGACTAATGAACTCGTCGGCGTAACCCCATTTCGCTTTGTAATAGTAGTCCGCCACAAACGGCTCGTCTTGAGCTTTGATCTGGCCATTCACCGCTGCGCCCAACAACAGACAAACACCAAGCGCCGGCAGTGCCATCCCTGAGAATTGAAACGCGTGAGTCATTTATTTCCTCCTGCGAGAATCACCAAAGGCCGCATTTAATCCGACCAAGCTTCGCGACGTCAAGTCACGGCGGTAAGGTCAGGGTGTGAACAACCATTGATTACAACTCCTCGTTGTCGACGGCTGCTTGACTTCTCTTTTCTTGCTAATGTAAAAGCCATCTGGCTGGCCGGTCGCCACGTCCTCATCATCCTGAAAAGAACCCGTTTTCAGAACCGGCAAGGTTCGAATCGCGGCGGCAACGCCTCTCGGCGTAAGTCAGTGGAAAATGGCAGCGTCGATCGTACTGCCGCGCAGAAAAGGAGAAAGCAATGAAGCCATTCATTCGCGTGACATTGTCAGTCTCGATCTCACTCCTCGCTGTCGTCGCAACAGGTCAGGGAATTCGCTCAGTGGCGCCCAACGGACTCGGGCTGGCACCCGAACGCCTCGAGCGCATCGGAGCGGTACTGAATGAACACGTCGCGAAGGGGCACATCGCCGGTGCTGTTGGGTTGATCGCCCGCCGCGGCAAGATCGGCTACTTCGAGACCTACGGGTTCCAGGACAAAGAGGCCGGCGTTGCGATGCGGAAAGACACCATCTTTCGAATGTACTCGATGACCAAACCCATCACCGGCGTTGCGGTGATGATCCTCTACGAGGAGGGAAGGTTCTTCCTAACCGATCCGGTTTCCAAGTATCTGCCGGAGCTTTCCAACATGAAAGTTGCCGTGGTTGAGACCAATCCGCAAACCGGCAAGAAAACTCGTTACTCGGTGCCGGCTCAGCGAGAGATCACGATACTCGATCTTCTACG
>DATFWM010000083.1:0-4350 GCA_035259295.1 Blastocatellia bacterium
ACGAAGGTGACGATGAACATCATCACCAGCGAGAGCTGATCGACTTGATAGCTCCACTCGATGTTGAAATTCGAAAGCGCGCCGGTTTTTTGACCCAGGCTGTTATGCGCGTGACCGCCTGGAAGCCAGGTGAATGAATTCGGGAAGCCGCCGTGCTCGCTCGTCACATAAGGCTTGTCTTCGTTGGCGGGGTTGTAGCTCCAATGGTATTCGTAGAACGCGCCGATGGTGAGCAGCATTGAAACCAGAATCACGCCGCAGCCGATCAGCGACACGGCGCGTTCGCTGAGCCGGAGCTTGCGTCCCAGGAGAAAGTTGAGCAGGAACCCGACGAGCGGAAGAACCGGAATGAGCCAGACAAGTTTGAGCATAAGGATTCGCGATGCGTGATCCGTGATTCGTGATAGGGTCACGAATCACGGATCACGCATCACTCTTACCACTTCAACAGATCTATTTCGTCGATCGCGACGGTTTCTCTATTTCGGAACATCGCTATAACAATGCCGAGTCCGACAGCCGCTTCTGCTGCAGCAACGACGATGATGAAAATCGTGAACACCGGTCCGGCCAGAGGATTGACCGCCAACCCCTTTGCCGCGAGCGCACCTTTGTTGAGCTCCAGATAGCGCGAGAACGCGATTAGGTTCAGATTCACCGCGTTCAGTATCAACTCAATCGACATGAAGATGATGATGATGTTCCGGCGCGACAACACGCCGGCGACTCCTACCACGAACAGCAGGAAGCTCAGCATAAGGAAATTGATGAGTGTTGGTTCGAAGCGCTTGAGAAACGGCTGCTGCGCTTGAAAGAGAACCGGGTCCAGGTAAGCAAGCGCGACCGCGATAATATTGATCACAGCGTCCCCCGATGTCCGATAAACCGCAGTTTGTCGGACGCTACTCGTAATATTTCTCTTGTTTTGTCCCGCGCGCGAGCAGCACCGCGCCAACCATCGCCACCAGCAACAACAAGGAGGCTACTTCAAACGGCAGCGCGGCCTGACGATAAAGCTGCTCGCCAACCTCTTGCGTGTCTTTCGAGATATTCAACCCTGCGCCTGCGGTCGCTCGTTCGGTGTTCTCAGCTCCGGGCGCCGATGTTGTTGTTCCACCCTCGGGAGCTCTGAAAGCGGCCTGCGCGGGATTCATCGCGAAATAGAAAGAGACCGCCAGCAACAAGGCCACGATCACCGCCGGCCAAGTTTGTCCCGTATACAGCCGCACTCGCGCTTCTTCTTCCGCGCGAGTCTGCACCAGCATGATCACAAATAGGAACAACACCATCACGCCGCCGACGTACACCAGGATCTGAACGCCGGCTACGAACTCCGCCCGCAACAGGATGAACAGCAGAGCTACGTTGACTAAAGTCGAGATGAGAAACAATGCGGAGTGCACTGCCACACGCGCGGTCACAACGAACACTGCCATGAACAGCGTCATGATCGCGAGTACGTAGAATAGCGCTGCTTCCCAACCTGTTAGTTGCATAGCTTTCGCTGGGGTTGGGGGATGGAGGTTAGCGGTTGGTGTCCAACCCCTAGACCCTAGCCCCATCCCCCATCCCCTATTTTGCGTAGCGAACGTAATTGATGCCCTTCTCGAGCATCTCGCGGTCCCAACGAAAACCTGCGCGATGATACACCGCAAGCTCGAAGCTCTGTGTCAGCTCCAGACAATCGGTCGGGCACGCTTCCACACACAGATTGCAAAACATGCAGCGCGACGTGTCGTAGATGAACGTAGTCAGCACCTTCTTCTTATTGACCTTCTGGCCTTCGCGAACCTCGCGGCGAATCGAGCCTACCTCGATGCAATCGACCGGGCATGCTAGCGCGCACAGGTCGCAGGCAATGCAAAGCGTGCCGCCCGTTTCAGGATCGAGATTCAAACGCGGCGCCCCGCGAAACCTTTCAGACACCCGCGCCGGCTCCAACGGATACTGCTCAGTGTAGATCGCCTGATTTGGGTTTCCGCCCTCGCGTGGCTCGTACAGCGCTCGCGCGTTGTAGCGAAACGTGACCATTAAGCCCTTGAACAGATCGAGCAGCAACAGTCGTCTGAGCAACTGCCCGATCGTCCGTTTAGCTGGTGTCTTTACTGCTGGCATAAAAATTACCGTGAGATTTGTTGCATCTTCATTAACACCCAACTTCAGTTGGGTGTCCACGAAAGTAGCCGATGCTCACAACCGTTTCAACGGTTTGGTCGTGTGTGACCCGAAAAACTGTTGAAACAGTTGAGGAAGTCACCGCAGCCGCTTCACCCAACTGAAGTTGGGTGTTAATGAAAAACCGCTGCTTGGCGTCGCAGTCCACAGGAACTCCTTATTGTCCACTGCCTTCCGCCGGTCGAGCTTCTGCCGGCTTCTGCAACATCTTCTCAAGCCGCTCTCGCCTCAGCCGCATCTGAAGCTGGCGTTGCTCCTGCAAGTTGAAGTCGCGCGATCGGCGGTTGATCGTCGCAAGTAAGCTCCACACAAGTGGGACAGTGACAAACAAGCCCGTCCCGATGAAATAAACAACGCCTTTGCCGGTCGGCACTAATCTTTCTCTCGCGCCAGCTTGCATAAGACCAAGCAGCCCGCCTTGCGACTTCGGCAGCGCGAGCACATACCAAACTCCAGTCAATACAATGTTAGCAAGCGCAGCGGGGATCATCCACTTCCAGCCAAGTTCCATCAACTGGTCGTAGCGATATCGCGGCCACGTCCAGCGGAACCACATGTAGGCGTAGATCAGAGCAAAGATCTTCGCGGCGAACACAACGATGCTCAAGAAAACGAACAGCGTTTGGTTCTTTACCACGCTCAGTCCTGGAAAGTGCCAGCCGCCCAGGAACACCGTCACCGCAACTGCCGACGTGACAATCATCGCCGAGTATTCCGCCATGAAAAACAAAGACCATCGAAACCCTGAATACTCGGTGTGATAGCCGGCGACTAACTCCGATTCGGCTTCGGGCAGGTCGAACGGCGCGCGATTTGTCTCACCCAGCGCACTGGTGACATAAACTAGAAACGCAAGCGGTTGAAAGAAGATGTACCAGATTCCGTCGGCTTGCTGGGCGTCGATAATTCCAGACATTGAAAGTGTTCTCGCAAACATCAATGGGCCGATGATCGCCAGACCCATACCGACTTCGTAGCTCACCATCTGCGCAGATGAGCGAAGCGCGCCGAGCAGCGAGTATTTTGAATTGGACGACCAGCCTGCCAACACAAGCCCCAACACGCCGACCGATGACACGGCGAGGATGAAAAGCAATCCGATGTTGACGTTTGCAATCGTCGCCCACGCCGCGCCCCACGGAATGACAGAAAGCACGACCAGCGCCGCGACCACCGACACAATCGGCGCGATCAGGAAGACTGCGCGGTCAGCTTTGATGGGAACAATGTCTTCCTTGAGAATAAGCTTGAGTCCGTCGGCGAGCGGCTGCAGCAAACCCCACGGCCCTACGCGCATCGGACCCAGTCTCGATTGTATGAACGCCGAAACTTTTCGCTCGAGATAGACCAGATAGGCGACCAAGGTAAGGACTATGAACAGCAGGATCAGGATTTGAATTGCAGGCCAAATGATGTACTCCGCCCAGAAAACGTTAGGTCGCCGCTCGCGAGTCAAGCTGACAACCCAATCCGGCGCGACGAATAGCAGAGTAATCAAGATCGATTGCATACACAATTTATGATTCGTGATGCGTGATCCGTGATTTTCACGCATCACGAATCACTTATCACTCATCATCTATCTACTTCTCCAAGCACGATGTCGATAGTTCCAATGAGCGCCACCACGTCGGCGACGAGATGCCCGATCGACAATCGCCGCAGCGACTGCAGATTGATGAATGAGGGTGGACGAATTCTCATTCGATAAGGCTTGCCCGTTCCGTCGCTCACCAGATAAACGCCGAGCTCACCCTTCGGACCCTCGATCGAGTGATACACCTCACCCACCGGCGGCTTGATTATTTTCGGCACTTTCGCCATCACCGGGCCGTCCGGCAAACCGTCCAGCGCTTGTTCGATAATCAACGCCGATTGCTTTATCTCTTCGATCCGAACGAGGTAGCGATCGTAGGTATCGCCGTTCTCGCCGATGGGTATCTCGAAGTTGAAGTCCGAATATGCGGAATACGGCGTCGCTTTGCGGACATCGTACTTGACCCCCGATCCTCGAAGAGCGGGCCCGGTCAAGCTCAGGTTGATGGCTTCTTCAGCAGGCAAAATGCCTATCCCGACCGTTCGCTGGAGCCAGATTCGGTTCGCGTTCAACAGCGTCTCGTACTCGTCTACGCGACTGGGTAGTATTTTCAAAAAGTCGCGCACTCGGGTCTCGAA
>DATFWM010000084.1:0-3958 GCA_035259295.1 Blastocatellia bacterium
GGATCGATCGTCGCCTCTTTCTTAACGTTGTTCTTAGTTGCATCTTTTGTCCTCGCACAGTCAGGAGGCGCGCGAAGCCAGGCCAGCGGGGCGCAGGCAAATCAGCTTCCGCTTTCAGGACGAACCGGCCAGACGGGGTCGGTTGTCGCTGCCGAGTCTCCGGTGCCCGGCATAACATCGAGCGTAAATACGATCAATCCCACAATTCAAGTCCAGGGTCCTTACGCGGGAAGCGCATCGAGCACCGCGAAGATTCCTTTCTCAGGCAAGCTTTCGCTCCGTGAAGCCGTTGCGCGCGCCGCGGAATATAACCTCGGCGCGGTGGGGCTTACTCAGGCGGTCCGTCAAGCCCGCGGTCAAACAAAATCCGCTCGGAGCGCGTTGCTTCCCAATTTGAATGCCAGCCTGAGCGAGACGGTCCAGCAAGTGAACCTCAGGGCGACCGGCGTTCGCTTCAGCGCGCCGCTTCCGGGCTTCTCAATCCCGTCGATCGTCGGGCCGTTCAACTTTTTCGACTTGCGAGCCGCACTGTCCCAGACGGTATTGGATCTTACAGCATGGAATAACTATCGGGCGGCGCGAGAAAACCTCCGGGCCAACGAGCTTTCAGCCGAAGATGCCAGAGACCTGATTGTGCTTGCGGTCGGCGGCGCTTATCTACAGGTGATCTCGGCGAAAGCCAAGGTAGATTCGGCGCGCGCGCAACTCGAGACTGCCAACACGCTCTATAAACAAACAGCCGACCAGCGCGCGGTTGGGCTCGTGGCGCAGGTCGACGTCAATCGAAGCCAAGTGCAAGCGCTCACCCAGCAACAGCGGCTCTTCTCACTCGAAAACGATCTCGCGAAGCAAAAAATCAACCTTGCCCGTTTGACTGGTTTGCCGCCCAATCAGAATTTCGACATATCCGACGACGTTCCGTTTTCGACGGCGCCTTCAGTCACTCTCGAGGTTGCGCTTAGACAAGCGTTTGAGCAGCGATCGGACTTGAAAGCAGCCGAAGCGCAGGTCCGCGCAGCTGAGCGTGCCCGTTCTGCCGCGCGCGCCGAACGACTGCCGTCGTTTGCGATAAGCGCGGATTACGGAGTTATTGGAACGAACCCCGCGCAATCCCACGGAACGTTCACCGTCGTCGGTGCGATCCGCATTCCAATCTGGCAGGGCGGCCGAACTGAAGGAAGCATCCAGCAGGCCGAAGCAGCGTTGAGCGAGCGTCGCGCCGAACTCGAAGATGTAAGAGCGCGCATCGAGAGCGAGGTGCGTAATGCGTATCTCGATCTCGAAGCCGCAACCAATCAGGTGTCAGTAGCGCTGAGGAACATCGAAGTGAGCAAACAGAATCTGGACCTGACGCGGCAACGTTTCGAGGCCGGCGTGAGCGATAATGTTGAGGTCGTGCAGGCGCAAGAATCCGTGGCGACCGCGCATCTGGATTACATCAACACCGTGTTCGCGCACAACCTGGCGAAGCTGGCCCTTGCTCGTGCGATTGGACGCGCCGCTGAGAATCTGCAACAGTTCCTCAAGCTCCAATGAAAGGTACGCCCAGACATCAACAACTGAATCGTGTCGAAGACTACGCGCCGTTGATCGGCAAGCGAGCCGTCAAGCGCATTCGCGAGAAGGCTGAGCCGCTCAAAGGCATTCATGTTGCGCACGTGAACTCCACCCACTACGGCGGAGGCGTAGCCAAGCTGCTGGATTCGCTCACTCTGTTGATGAGCGGTGTGGGAATCAAGACTGGATGGAGGACGATTCAAGGTGCGCCCGACTTCTTCAGCATAACCAAGAAGATGCACAACGCGCTTCAGGGAGAAAAGCTGAATCTCAGTGAGCTGAAGATGAGCATCTACGAAGATGTAGTGTACAAGAACGCGGTCAGAAACAATTTGGATCGTCACGACTTCGTCATCATCCACGACCCGCAGCCGCTGCCGATGATTACCCATTACAAGACCAGAGGCACGTGGATCTGGCGTTGCCATGTAGATCTGTCTGATCCGAACAAAGAGCTGTGGAAGTATCTGCTCCGGTTCGTAGAGAAGTACGACGCAGTGATTTTCAGCGTTGAAGAATACAAGAAGAAGATCAAGCCTAAGCAATTCTTCTTTCAGCCGGCGATCGATCCATTCTCGATCACTAACAAGGAACTGAACGAAGAGGAGATCGAAGACCGTTTGAGTCATTACGGGATACCAACCGACCTCCCGCTGGTCGTGCAGATCTCACGCTTCGACCGCTGGAAGGATCCCGAAGGCGCGATCGAGGCTTACAAGCTGGCCAGTCGCGAGGTTGATTGCACGCTGGTGCTGCTGGGTAATGTTGCGACCGACGACCCGGAAGGTGAGGAGGTGTACCGATCGCTGCTAGGCTGTAGTGAGGAACGCATCCGAATTCTCTCGGTTGAAGACACGGCGTTGGTGAACGCCCTGCAGCGGCGAGCGACGGTCGTGCTGCAGAAGTCGATTCGCGAAGGATTCGGCCTGACGGTAGCCGAAGCGATGTGGAAAGGCACGCCTGTTGTTGGCGCTAACGTGAGCGGAATACGGCATCAGATCGAAGACGGCGTGAGTGGCTTTCTGGTCTCCTCGGTCGAAGAAGCTGCGGAGCGGCTTGTTCAGTTGATCAAGGATGAGAAGCTGCGACAGAAGATGGGCAAGAGGGCGAGGGAGACTGTGCGCGAGCGGTTTCTTATGACGCGATTATTGGAACAATATCTCGACTTGTTCAACTCCTTCGAGACGTCCGGCAAAAGAGCCTGACAGTCTTGATCTTCAGCATCCGCACCCGCCGAAATGTCGGGTGCAGATTCCCTTCATGTTGTTCGAGTGCGCCCGTCTTTGTAGGCTGGGTTTGAACGATCCACCCACTGCCGTGGGTGGGATTGCGCGAAAAGCTGACGCGCACCCGTCCCCATTTGGTCTGATGCTCGCGACAGTCGTTACATATCAGATTGCCGGCGTCTGTTTCTTCCGCAGCATGACAAAGGACAAAGCAACATTGAAGCGACTTACCCATCTGATTATTATTGGCTTGAAGCCCAAGCGAGAATGCATCCAGCGAAGGCGATAGAGGGAAACATGAATACATTGCAAAGAAAAGTGGCCTTGAGGTTAGTTCTGGTACTTGGCTTGATGGGTAGCGCGATTGCACAAACCGGAGGTGGATTCGAGCATGTGATCATTTCTCCCGCTGACCTAAAGTGGGTTGATATGCCGACTGGTCAAGGTCAACGCCGCGCTGTCTTATTTGGTGATCCTGCAAAGGCCAGCCCCTACACGATACGGATGAGATTCCCGCCCAACAGCATTATTCCGCCGCACAGCCACCCGGATGATAGACAGGTGACCGTGGTTTCTGGAACGTTGTATTTGGGCCAGGGAGGTAGGCCCGATCGCGAAAAGGCAATAAAGGCGCAGCCTGGTACTTTTTTTACCGAACCTCGTAGGGTGGTCCACTATGGCTTCACCGGGCCAGAAGAGGTCATAACTCAAGTCAGCGGCATTGGTCCCACGTCGACTGATTATCTCAAGTAGATCGGAAGCACTCTGGTATACGCCCCAATGCTACAAACTGGTCGCTAGGCTCGGACTCGACAAGCTCGCTCTTCAATATGGAGGCAGGTGAGGAATCGTAGAGCGTTCCTTGCAGTCGGCGGTCGGACGCTGACGTTCGCACTGGCCGGCAGCGCTGCTAGAACGGGGAGGTTAGCCGCGCTCGGCGAGCTGCAGACCTTGGATGGACTTGAGCAGCGCGTGGCGGCTGCGATTCAGGCATACGACGCGCAGGGGAACCATCGCACCGGAACGGAGGTCGACAAGGCATCGGCCGAGTGGCTGGCCAACCAAGTGCGGCAGTTAGGCGCAGAACCCTCGCTTGAGCTCTTCACTCTTAATCGGGTTGATCCACAGTTATGTTCCCTGTGCCTCAGCGATCGGCGCATCGACGGCGTGCCTCT
>DATFWM010000085.1:0-10660 GCA_035259295.1 Blastocatellia bacterium
GTTTCCCATAATGTAGCTTCGAAGATTGCCGCCAGCGGGAGAAGAGCCAGTCACCACCAAATCGTAATCGCCCCTGCGAATTTCTTTGAACACCTCGCTGATCACAAGTCCGTGTCGCAACCGCACCTCCACGGGAACCCCCAGTTCCTCGAGCGACTCTTTTTCGCGCCTCAGGTTTTGCCCCAGACCGGAGCCCGAGTGTAGCAGTAGGTTGACGTCTTCTTCCATCTTGATCAAATCGGTGTAGACCGCCGGAGGTTCTGCCATCACGTGAAAAAGTGTGATCGACGCGCCCGCCGCCTTAGCCAAGAGACCGGAAAACTCGACCGCCCGGTCAATGTATTTTTCGCCACCGCTGCAGATCAGTATCCGTTTGAGACTCTCGCGCTTTCCGATGACCACCAGCACTGGCGGCCCCACGGCCTTGATTATCTTGTAGGCCTTTGCCGACATGAGAAACGGCCCGCGCGTTCCCTTGCGCTCGGCCCCAATCACAACCAGATCGTAGGAGGTCTCCTCGGCTCGCTTCACGATCTCTTCGATAGGCTCGCCGGCTTTGGTGATTACCTCGGCGCTGACGCCTTGATCCTTAAGCATCTGCTGCGCGCGGCGAAGCGACTCGAACATCTTGTCCTCTTCGCCGGGCCTTTCAGCGATGCCTAGAATTGTGCTTTCGGCTCCAGTCTTTTCGGCGATCAGCCCGCCGAACCGGACTGCGTTTTCGGCTTGAGCCGAACCGTCCGTGCAAATCAGAATCTTCATAAGCAATACCTGTAGAGTGATTCGTGATGCGTGATTCGTGATGCGTGACTTGTGATGACCGATCACGAATCACGGATCACGCATCATTCTCATTTCATTTGCCTCCCAGTCAGCAAGCCATAAACGACAAGCGCCGCGCCGATAAGCGGGAGCGGCACGAAAGCGAGCCTTATCTTAGGGCCGCGAAAGTATTGAGTGGAAGCGGCGCCGATCTGCGCTCCGATGGCCGCACCAGTGTGCATCACCAGAGCGATCATTATATCGACATTGCCTTTGATCGCATGCGTGAGCGTTCCGTAGCTCGCGGAGATGACAACCTCGAAAAGATCGGTCCCAACCGCCACGTGCGTCGGAATGCCCAACAGGTAAACCATTGAAGGCATGCGTATGTAACCTGCGCCGCCGCCGAGGAACCCGCTGAACACCCCGCCGACGAACGCGACCAGCAGTATCGCCCACAGCGACACACGCTCGACGCCCGAGACGGGGAGTTTGATCATCGGCGGAAGCTTTATGCTGTGGATCTTTTTCGCGATGTGATCGAAGGCGGACTCGTCTTCCTTGATGCTGGCCGGCTTCTTCTTCGGCTTATTGCTGCGTCGTTGCATCTTGATGGTTTGCCAGCTCTCCCACGCGACGAATGCTGAGATTGAAATCAGCACGAAGACAAAGGTAATCCCAATGACTTTATCGACGCTTGCTTGTCCCAACTGCTTAAGCCGCTGGATCAACTGTGCGCCCAACTCGACACCCAAAATCGTTCCGATCACCATAATGAGGCCGAGCTTCAGATCGACGTTTCCAAGCACGCGATGCTTTTTCGAAGCGACGATCGATTTTCCGACAATGTGAGCCAGGTCGGTGCCCACCACGAGGTTCATCGGAACGCCGACGGCGAACAGCGCTGGTCCAGCAAGAAAACTTCCCCCGACTCCAAAGAACCCACCAAGCACCCCGATAATGAACCCAATGATCACCAGATAGACGGGACTGATGTGGGTATTTGAGATCAGAAAGTCCATTCGCGTTAGTCATTCAGTGCGCGACCGAATGAGTTTAAGCAGCGCGGTGGTTACAATCTCCAGCCCAACGCCTTGAATTACGATCAGCAGCAGAGCCGCAAACGCGTAAACGATCTTGTGTTGCTGGTAGACTTGATGCACCCAGCGACTAAGCACACCTATGACGGAAAAAAAATAAGCGAAAACTAGAGCGGCGTAGACTAGCAACTCGATCAAGAACGATCTGAAGGCAACCTTCTGTTCCGGATTCACTTGTGACCTACCTGGTTTCTCAAGGTATCAACACGATCTTTCCGTAAGCACCCGGCTCCAGTACCGCTGCGTGAGCGCGAGCGGCGTCAGACAGCGGCATCTCCTTTCCAACGATGGGTCGTAACGTACCGTTCTCCAATCCTGCGACAAGCGCTGCGTGAATGCTCGCGCGATCTTCCTCCGACGTGTTAATCAAAGACATGCCCAGTACGCTAAGGTCGCGAGTCATCGTGGCGCGAGGATCAATCTCGATCGTGCCGCGGCTCCCGATCACGACCACGCGTCCTCGTTTAGCCAAAATGCCGAGATCTTTCGCCAGATTCACATTCGCAAGCATCTCGAGGACCACGTCGACTCCGTTCCCGCCAGTCAGCTTGGGTATCTGTTCGAGATAATCTGCCGCGTGATGATCAAGCACGCGATGCGCGCCTTGCTCGACCACATTGGTTCTCCCGCTTTCAGTTCCACCAGTCGCGATAACTCTCAATCCCGCAGCACGAGCCAACTGGACCGCAGCGATCCCAACGCCACCGGTTGCGCCGTGAACCAACACCGTCTCACCTGGCCGCGCCATCGCGCGCTGAAACAAAGCGCGATAAGCTGTGGCGTATGGAATGCCAACCGCGGCGCCTTGTTCGAAGGTTATGTGTGACGACAAGCGGTGCACCTGCGACTCGCTGCAAAGCGTTTGCTGAGCATATGCTCCGCTAATCGTGCCTGCGACGTAGACGCTATCTCCAGGCCTGACCCGCGTTACTCCTTTGCCGACCGAGTCTACAACACCCGCTGCATCGCTTCCAGGCGTGTACGGCAGCGCTGGTTTCGCGGGGTACTGACCCGATCTTATGTAGGTATCAACTGGATTCACGCCGATGGCGCGTACTCGGACAACCACCTCACCGGCACCGGGAGTGAGATCAGGGACCTCTTCAAGCTGCATCACCTCGGGTCCGCCGAACTCGTGAACTCGAATTGCTTTCATCTTATCCGCTCCAAACACTAGTCTGATTTTAGGTATAGCACGCGGATTGAAGTTGTGTGAAGACGCGCAGACTCATCTAATATTCTGCGAGCTTGCGCGAATTCTTGAGTCTGGTTAATCTCGATACTGCTGGAACCAACAAGTCAGTCTACTTTTTGAAGGCAATCATAATTCCGATGCTCAAGCGCACGCCGCTCCACGATGCCCACGTTTCAATCGGCGCTCGAATGGTTGAATTCGCCGGCTGGGAAATGCCCGTCCAATACACCAGTCACGTCCAGGAGCATATGGCCGTGCGCCAGGCTGCAGGACTGTTTGACGTTTCGCACATGGGCGAGATTGAGATAACAGGGGACGACGCCCTCGCGCTGGTCCAACGTGTCACAACCAACGACGCTTCGAAGCTTCAAGATAATCAAGTCCAGTATTCCACGCTTACAAACGAAACCGGCGGCGTGCTCGATGACCTGTTGGTGTATCGAATAAACGCCGAATACTTCCTGCTGATAGTGAACGCCGGGCCTGCTGATTCAGACTTCGATTGGATCAAGCGGCATGCAAGCGCGTTGAATTGTGAAGCGCACAACACCAGTTCAGGCTATGCGCTCCTCGCGCTGCAAGGGCCGCGCGCCGAGCGCATCTTGCAACAGATTAGTGATCATATGCTCGATCGTATTCCTTACTACTGGTCGCAACGCGTACAAGTGGACGGTATCGATTCTCGGGTTTCACGCACCGGGTACACCGGCGAGGACGGGTTCGAAATACTCTGCAAGGCGGCAGACGCCAGACACGTGTGGAACAGGCTGCTGGTGACCGGCCAGGATCGCGGGCTAGCTCCGTGCGGACTTGCCGCCCGAAACACCCTCAGGCTCGAAGCCGCGTACCGGCTGTATGGCAACGACATGGACGAGACGACCACTCCGCTCGAGGCGGGGCTGGGTTGGGTTGTGAAACTTGGAAAGGGCAACTTCATTGGACGCGATGCACTTGCGCGTCAAAGGGAACAAGGATCGAAGCGTAAACTTGTCGGCTTTGAAGTGCTTGACCGCGCGCCGGCTCGTGACAGCTATCCAATTGTGATCGAGGGTCAACAAGCGGGCGTCGTTACATCAGGAAGCCCGGCCCCGTTTCTGAAGAAGAACATCGGGCTGGCTTATCTTCCAATCGAGCATACGCCGGTTGGCACGGAGTTTTCTGTCGTCATTCGCGGCCGCAACGTTCCAGCGCGCGTCGTCGAAACGCCTTTCTACAAACGCGAAAGAACATTTGATTGATGCTGACGGAGAGAAAGAGATGGCAAACACACCAGAAGATCTCAGCTACACTAAAGATCACGAGTGGATTCGGGCGAAGGGAAACGAAGCAACAGTAGGGATAACGGACCACGCTCAA
Organism: Blastocatellia bacterium; assembly: GCA_035259295.1. Taxonomy (GTDB): domain Bacteria; phylum Acidobacteriota; class Blastocatellia; order UBA7656; family UBA7656; genus Onstottus_A. The sequence continues at coordinate 4,414 of DATFWM010000085.1, forward strand.
AACCAGCTTGGCGACGTCGTCTACGTTGAATTGCCCAAGGTGAGCGACAAGTTCGAATCATCTGAACCCTTCGGCTCAGTCGAAAGCGTGAAGGCGGTCAGCGAAATCTACATGCCGGTCAGCGGTACGGTCATCGAGGTCAATGAAGCGCTGAACGACTCGCCCGAGTTAGTCAACGAAGATCCGTACGGCGAGGGCTGGATGATCCGCATCAAGGTTGACAAGCCCCCCGAGCTCGACGCGCTTTTGACTGCCATCGAGTACGAAGACTACATCAAGGAAGAAGCGGCGGAGTAATCCTGAATGAGATACATCCCAAACTCGCGCGACGAGCGCCGCGCGATGCTGGCCGACATCGGTCTCGAGCGCGTCGAAGATCTCTTCGATCAAATCCCGGAACAACTCAAGCTCAAACAGGCGATCGGCATTGGCGAGCCTTTGAGTGAGCCCGAGCTGTTGGAGTACTTTCGTGGGCTCGCGTCGAGGAACGCAATCGAGTATCAAACTTTTCTTGGCGCAGGCGCCTACTCGCACTTCATACCTGTGATTATCGATTTCCTGATCTCGCGCGCCGAGTTTTTCACGGCGTACACCCCGTATCAACCCGAACTGAGTCAGGGAACGCTGCAATACACGTTCGAGTTTCAAACGATGATCTGCCAGCTCACGGGGATGGAGGTTGCGAACGCGTCTCTGTACGACGGCTCAACCGCGGTCGCTGAAGCGGTGCTGATGGCGCATCGTGTCACTCGCAGAAACAGGTTCATCATCGCCGATACGCTTCATCCGCAGTATCGCGAAGTAGTCGCGGCTTACACCAAATACCTCGGGCTGACGCTGGATCTCGCTCATCACGATGAAAGCGGCGCCTTCGATCAACGATCGCTCGCACTCGACAAAGAAACCGCCGCTGTCGTTGTGCAGTCGCCAAACTTCTTCGGGTGCATCGAAGACGTCTCCGCGCTGTCGGACTCCGCGCACGCAGCGGGCGCGCTGTTGATCGTAGCGGTGACCGAGCCGATGAGCCTTGGCGTGCTGAAGCCGCCCGGCGCGTGCGGCGCCGATATAGTTGCGGGCGAGACTCAGTCATTCGGCATACCGTTGAGCTACGGCGGACCTTACTGCGGGATGTTCGCGACGCTCGACAAGCACGTGCGCCAGATGCCCGGCAGACTTGTCGGCGAAGCTCGCGACGCACAAGGCCGGCGCGGTTACGTACTCACGCTGTCGACCCGCGAGCAACACATCCGTCGCGAAAAGGCGACCTCCAACATCTGCACAAACCAAGGACTGTTTGCGCTGATGACGACCGTCTATCTTGCGACGATGGGCAAGCGCGGAGTGCAAGAGGTCGCTCGTCAGAATCTGCAAAAGGCGCATTACGCCGCATCAGAGATCGACGGTCTCGACGGGTTCGCGCTGAGATTTGCGGCGCCTTTTTTCAATGAGTTCGTCGTGCGCACGCCACGGCCTGCGTGCGAGATAGCCAAGCGGCTGCTCGACAAGAGAATAATCGGCGGAGTTGCGCTTGAACACTATTATCCTGAGATGAAGGACTCGTTACTTTTGTGTATCACTGAAACTACAAAGAAAGAGGCGATCCATAACCTGGTGGGTGCGTTGTCCGAGATCTGATTTCCGGTGAGGAGACAAAGCTATGCCAAGTTTACAACACCTCGGAGTCGGCGGCGTGATTTTTATAGTTGGAGCCGCAATTTACATCATCAATTTCTTGCTTGGGGTTTTGCGGCGAGGCAAGCCGTTGCCGTTTGACGGAGTCGGTTTGATGGTGCTGGGAATCGGCGCCGCGCTTGTTCTGAGATGGTGACCAAGAAAGCGGGATGGGTAAGAACAGAATCAAGAAAGCTGCGACTCACGTAGTCCAAGAGGAAGGCCTGCTATTCGACGAGTCGCGGCCCGGGCGAGTCGGCTACTCGATACCAGGTCTCGATGTCCCCGAGCAGCCTGACGAAGAGTTAATCGATCGCCGGCTGCTGCGTGATGATGACCTCGACGGGATGCCCGAGCTGTCTGAGGTAGATGTGATTCGTCACTTCACCCGGCTTTCAACCTGGAACTACTGCATCGATCACGGGCTGTATCCGTTAGGCTCGTGTACGATGAAATACAATCCCCGCATCAATGAAAGAGTCGCGCGCATCGAAGGCCTCGCGGCGCTTCATCCGCTGACCCCGCTGCCGCTCGCACAAGGCGCGCTCAATATAATCTTTCACCTTGAACAGTGCCTGTCCGCAATCACGGGACTGCCGGCCGTCACGACGCAGCCGGCAGCCGGCGCGCAAGGCGAGATGACAGGCCTCATGATGGTTCGCGCGGCGCTAACCGACCGAGGCAACCCGCGGAAGAAGGTTTTGATTCCTGACTCCGCGCACGGAACCAACCCGGCGTCCGCGGTCATTTGCGGCTACAGTGTGGAAACCGTGACGTCTCGGTCGGATGGTCTGACCGATCTTGAAGATCTCCGTCGTCACATGACCGAGGACGTGGCCGCGTTCATGCTGACCAATCCGAATACGCTTGGAAAGTTCGAGCGGAAGATCATCGAGATTTGCGACATCGTTCACGAACGTGGCGGCTTCGTTTACATGGACGGCGCTAATATGAACGCGCTCGCTGGTGTGACTCAGCCCGCAAGTTTCGGAATCGATGTGATGCACTTGAATCTTCACAAGACGTTCTCGACGCCGCACGGGGGTGGTGGGCCCGGCGCCGGTCCTGTGGCGGTGACTGCCGAGCTTGAACCTTATCTTCCGTTCCCTCGAGTAGCACGCGCTCCGGATGGGACGTTTGCTCTGGACCTCGACCGGCCAAAGTCGGTCGGTCGAGTGCGGGCGTATGTTGGCAATTTCGGCGTGTTGGTGCGAGCGCTCGCTTACATTCTGACGCACGGCGACCAAGGCCTGCTCGAAGCAACCCAAACTGCGGTGCTCAATGCTAACTATATCGCGCATCACTTGAAAGATACCTACGAAATCGCGTACCCGGGGCGAGTTATGCACGAGGTCGTGTTTTCGGACAGGCGACAACTCAAGCACGGAGTGAGAAATGCGGACATCGCCAAGCGGCTCATCGACTACGGCTTTTATCCGCCAACGATGTCATTTCCGCTGATCGTCAGCGGCGCGCTAATGGTCGAGCCTACTGAGACAGAAGGCCGGGAGGAATTGGATCTGTTCATCGATGCGATGAAATCGATAGCGGAGGAAGCCGCTGAACAACCGGAGTTACTCAAGCAGGCGCCGCTGAGGACCAAAGTTGGCCGGTTGGATGAGGTAGCCGCCGCGCGCAAGCCGGTGTTGCGTTGGCGTCCCGAGAAAGAAGAGGTGCGATCCACCTAGCACTTAACACGGGTCATCTTTGAGGTTCGGAATGACAAAGGAGAGTTTGGAGAAACTCCGCGAGCGACTGCTCGGCGATGAGAATGTACAGCAGATGATTCGGGCGCGCGCCTACGAGATCTACGAGCTCCGCGGAGGGCAACCCGGCAGGGAAGCTCAGGATTGGTTGCGCGCTGAGCGGGAAGTGCTGGCCTTTCTCGTCGCGCGTGAGTCGGGTCGAGCTGAGGATAAAGAGCCGCGCCCAAGCACTGCGTCGACAGCGTCCGCTAGTCCTGACACAACCGCTACGCCAAAAAGACGGAAGTCCCGCGTGGCTTCGGAACCAAGGAAGGGATCAACGACGCGTGCGGCTTCAAAAAGGACGCCGACATCGAGAGCAAAAGCTAAGCGAAATCGCAAAACGCCCGGCGTGGAGGAGAGCAAGTAACAAGGAGCGACTCTCTGGGCTATCGCTACTGCGAATGTCAGCCTGTTATTTGGCCGGGGCGTAGTAGCCTTCACGCGTGCGCGCTGCGTAACCCGATCGCGTCAGAAAGACCTTTATGTGCCGCAAGCGTCCGTCGTGTTCCAGGTTCTTCGGAACGTACGTGATGATGTACTGACTCTTCAACTCGTGCGCGACCTGCCCATAAACATCTTTCATTTCCTTATCCTCTAGCGGCGAGAAAATGCGTCCGCCGGTGCGCGCGCAAAGGCCGGTCATCAATTGCTCAGCGCGCTCGTATCGGGCGACCATGATATCCGCCATCTGCGCGTTCCCCCCGGCAAATACGCGCGCGGCCTTGCTCCGATAACGGTCCAGTTCATTGATGAACTGTCGCGCCTTGCTGATGACGTAGACGACCGCGCCTGATTTGACGACTGCCGTAAGCGCTTGCTCGTAAGTAACCTTACTGGACGTATCGTCGCCATCTGTCAGTAAGATGATTGCTCTGCGGCCCTCGACCTTGCCGAGCTGTTCGTCGGCCGCGGAAAACAGCGCGTCGAAAAGCGCGGTGCTCCCATAAGTGAAGCTGCCGTTTTTGGTCTGAACCATTCCGGGCTTGAACCGCCAAGAGAGCGCGTGTCGAACGTCGTCAGCCTTTGCAGTCCAGTCCTGAATCAACTCCACGTTTGTGTGGAACTCGATGACGCTAATCTTGTCTTCGGGAGCGAGCTGATTGACGAAGTGCATAGCAGCATCACGAAGCGAGTTGATCTCAGAAACGACCGAGCCCGACGCGTCGAGCATCAGCACGACGTTGACCGGGATGCTGCTAATGACGAAGCTTGCGATATCCTGGCGTTGCCCGTCTTCGGCGACGATGAACTCATCCTTGACCAGATCAGCGGCTTGATGCCCGTAAGGATCCATCACGGTCACGTTGAGCAGAACTTCTTCAGCGCGCAAGCGGATCGCCTGGTCGGTGGCCTGTTGCTCTTTTGATGGCGCCTTGCGCCCGCTTTGCGGCAGCGCAGCACCGGTTTCGAGCAATGCTACGGCGACAACCCACACAATGACGGCTCTTATTCTACTCATCGTCAGCAAATTCAATCTCGTCACCGATTCAGTATAGCGCAGACGAGAATGATATTTGAATCTTGTCGGTAAGATTCCGATTGTAGCGCCAAGAATGCCGAAAAAACCGCCATCAACATTTTTCAAGGTTTTTTCAAGGTTCCCATCGATAATTGTCTTGGTCGTGAGAATTCTGTTTTGACGCATAGATTTACAGATCCTGTGAACACCGCAAGAGTGATAAGGCAGGACGGATGAGAAAAGCGAACTCCCCAGCGCTAGCAGTTGTAGTTTCCGCAGTCCTAATTCTTCATACCTCGATTACTGCGTTCGCTGGGGTTAGCTTCGCCCCGGGACAGGGTGTCGTTCTAACCGGCGCGGAGGGTGTCGTTCTGACCGGCGCCGAGGGGGTCGTGCTGACTGGCGCCGAGGGCGTTGTACTGACTGGCGCCGAAGGCCTTGTCTTGACCGGAGCCGAAGGTGTGGTCCTTGGTGGCGCCGACGCTCTGACATATGTTGGAGAAGAAGGCATAACAGTAAGCGGCGCCGACGCGAATGGGATTCAAAGCCTCGATCCAGAGCTTGCGTGGCTTCTCAACACGCTTCCCGACTCGAGCGCCATAAATGTTTTTGTCGTCTTCTATCGGATTCCGTCCGCCTCTGATTTCGACGCGCTGCGAGCCGCCGGCATCCTGGGCGGCACTATCTTCAACAATCTGCCAATGGTGATGATTAACGCGACCAAATCGCAGATTGCAACAATATCAAAGCTTGCCTCTGTTAGGAGCATCTACTCAAACAAGACGTGTCAGTTTTTTACTCACGACACGAGAATCATAACCGGCCAAGCCAAGGTTCTCACCGACCAGACGCTGATTCAACGGAATGGTGGAATGCCGCTGTCCGGGCAAGGCGTCACGGTGGCCGTGCTGGATACGGGCATCGACGCAACGCATCCAGACTTGAGCTATGGAACGAAGGTTATCCAGAACGCTCGAGTCGCCGATCTTCAGGGAAGCGCGCCCGCCTTCCTCTATCCGCAAGTCATCGAGGGGCTGAGCAACAGCGATCCGGTGATGGGCCACGGAACGTTCGTAGCCAGCGTGATCGCGGGCACCGGCGCCGCGGCGGGAGGCTACTACGGCGGGATGGCGCCGGGCGCGAAGCTGCTCGGCGTCTCGGGTGGCGACGCGAGCTTGTTCTTTGTGCTGTCCGGGATCGACTACATTCTCTCGCATCGCGCTGATATGAACATCCGCGTCGTGAACTGCAGCTTTGGGATAAACGGAGTGTTCGACGTGAACGATCCGGTGAACATCGCTACGCGGATCATGCACGACGCTGGAATTTCGGTCGTTTTCTCGGCGGGAAACAACGGCGAACAACCGAA
>DATFWM010000086.1:0-10222 GCA_035259295.1 Blastocatellia bacterium
CACAAGCTCTTTGAATCCTCGCGCGCCTCGGAGCTTGCGGTGTCGTTGATCCGGCAGGAAGAGCGCCATCTGCACCGCGCGCAGGCGGCCGGCAACTTTCCGCAAGAGGTGATCGTTCGGCTGGCGAAAGCTTTCGAGCGAGAATATCTGAGCGGGTCGGCGCGAGCGCGAATTGCGATCGAGCGCCAACGGGCAAGCCGGTGGTTTGGAAAGTTTGACGGTGTTATCGGCGATGCAGGCCTCGTTGAGAGACTCAGGGACAAATACGGGGCCGACCACACCTTCAGCGCAAGCGAGTTGAGCCTGTACGGTAAATGCCCGTTCAAGTTTTTCGCCGAGAAGGTGCTAAAGCTCGAGCCGCGCGGTGAAGCGGCGCTCGACCTGACCGCGCTTGACGCAGGAAGTCTTCTTCACGAAGCGCTGCGTCGCTTCTTCGAGAGGCATCGCGGCGAGCGGCTCACCGAACTTGACCGCGCACAGTTGCGAAGCGAGCTTGGTAAGGTTGCCGATGAGGTCTTCGACGAACACGAGCGCGCAGTGCCGCCGCTCAATCCGCGCGTGTGGAGCATCGATCGCGAGATAAGAAAACTGCTGCTCGAACAAGTGCTCGACTATGAGCTGACCGTTCAACAGAAGACTCTGTCTAAAGACGTGCGACCCGCCTACTTCGAACTTGCGTTTGGGATGAAGGGCGACGCACCCGATTCTCGCTCGACCGAGGAACCCCTCGAGTTTCATCGCGCCTCAGGTGATCAAACCGAGACCGTTGCCGTTCGCGGACAGATCGACCGCGTTGACGTTGCTCGTGACCGCACTGCGATCGCTTATGACTACAAGCTGTCGAGAGGCGCAGGAATCGATGACATGACCGAAGGCCGCGCTTTGCAGCTTCACATTTATCTTGCCGCGCTCGAACAACTGTTCTTGCCCCAGAGCGCGATCGCCGGGGGCGGTTATTACAAAATGAAAGGCGCCAGCGCCCGGCGCAATCAGGGGTTGTACCGAGCGGGGATGAAAGACTATACGGGCGTACGCGAAACGACATCGTCGACGCTTTCCGAGTCGGAGTGGCAAAGAATCCGCCACGAGATGGAAACGCGCGTCTGGGAATTCGTCGACGGAATACGAACAGGACGATTCGTCGTCGATCCAACTGCGCCGGAACAATCTTGTCCACACTGCGATTACTCGGCAGTGTGCAGGTATGAAAAATTTCGGATAAGAGGAAAGGAGCGAGCTTCTTAGGGGACAAGGTGAGTCAAAAGCCAAGCCGCGACTCGATTTGACGGATGTGCGCGGTCAGCCTCAACAATTCAGAATCGCTCACCTGTTCACCGCGCGCGACCGCTTCGCAACGCAACAGCAGGTCGGCTAGAGCTCGCTCATCGAGTCGCGCGCGGCGCGCGGCCGCCGCCGCCAACTTTCCATTTTCCGTTTTTGTAGGAATCCCGCTGAACCGACACAACCGCGTTCGAAACTCGGGATATATGTTCTGCATCGCCAGGTCAGTAGCCCGCGCCAGCCGGCTTATGTTTGCCATCGACGAGACGAACTCGAGATTTGTCGTGCGCCGTTCGCGCCTGAGCGGGATCGGGCGTCCGAATCTGCGCCCGTAACTGTAGACGACCAGCCCGGCAATCAACCCGGCTTGCGCCATCATCCACGGAACCGGCGTGCCGCGAAAATACGCCATCAATCCGCCTCCGGTCGAAGTCGCTCCATAACCGTGATGGTATTCGTCGAAAGCAATCTTCTCCCCCGAGTGTTCGGCCAACAGATTCAGAGCGAGAATCACGTTGTCAGCTTGCGAGATTCCGTTGTTGGCGACAATGTAAGGGTCAGTAAGCAGCACCACACGGCCTCTGCCAACCTGCGCATCCGCGAGAACTGCGGCTACATCGTCTCCGATGTGATACGTGGCCGATCGGCTATCGACGCGGACTCGCGTCGCATGTTCCGATACAGCGACTCGTTGAACCCCGCGAGTAAGATGCGTCGGCTGCAAAGGACGGACTGCGGATTTCGACTCGGCGTACTCTGTGTGCACAGTGGCATCGCCCACACTCACATGAATTTCGCGATCGACGATGATCAAGAGACCTCCGGCTTCGACCCACTCATTCAAAGCCTTGAACTCATCCTCGGCGGGGTTATGAGTCTCAGGCGGTGCAATGACGATCAGCGTGCCCGGCTCGTGATCCTTCAATTCGGTGAACGGCTTCTCAAAACGCTCGACCGCGTAGCCACTCTCTTGAAGCAGCGTGTAGAAGGCCATCGTTCCGTAGGGAGTCGCGCGGTAAGACGACCGATCGCCGGTGATCTCGTCTTCTTCAGTGGCACGGTTGTCGACGAAAAAGATAAAGTTGAGCGCAACTATAACGAGGAACAAAGCCGCGATCAGCAGGAGTGCGCTCGCGTTGCGTTTCATCTGAGTGATGCGTGATTCGTGATCCGTGATGCGTGATTCGTGATCCGTGATTCGCGATGCAATTAGCAGCGCTGCTGTCTGGGTCACGGATCACGCATCACGCATCACGCATCACTGTTCATTTCACGCTAAACAGAGGATGAGGCACATCTTCCAGCAACCAGGTGTTTCCAACACGGCTCAAGACAAACACAGCGGTGCCGGCCTGGTCTTTGCCTTCAGCTTTGACTTTCAGCCCAACGTCGAGCGCCACTCGATTAGCGTCCAGCGGTTCGACGTGAAGTATCTCGGTGGTCCATGACGCCGGTCGGGAAACGGTCAGCCCTTGCACGAATCGCTTCAGGTTGTTCTTGATCACCAGCGCGAATAGCTTATCCGAAGTCGGCTGCTTGATCGCCGTGTCGAGTTGCGTTACATAAGCGCGCACCGATTCATCGGCTTGAAGCGTCGTCGCCGCGGCGCGCTCCGCTTGAACCATCCCCTCGTGAGCGGCAAACTGCGCGGTCGCTTCGTCGGCTTCCGCCGCAGCAGCGCGAAATTGTCGTGCCGCATCCGCCGCGTGGTTGCGCGCGAGAGCTACTTGTCCCAGCGCTATGCGCGCCCACGCCAACGCGGGCCCGACCGGCGGCTCCGCCTTGGTCGCGGCGTTGGCTTCAGAGACGGCTTCGTCCAACTTCTTTTCGGCTGCGAGCGTTCGAGCTAACCAGGCGTGAAGCAGCGCGTTGCGAGGGTCATAGCTGACGGCTTGCCGCAGCTTTGACTCTGCATCCGCCAACTGAGCTTTGTTAAAGGCGGCTATGCTCTGATTCAACAACGTCTGGGCAGAGGGCCGCGTAGTCTTCGAATCGGCATCCCTCAGGTCGTTGTCGTAGTTTGTTTGAATGATCAGCTTGTCGGGATCCACCTCGAGCGAAACGATCTTTTCAGCCGTGGGTATCTCGGCAGTTGCAAGGTTCTCTGATGGAACCAGCACCGAGGCGGTCACTCGCTTGCCGGAAGCTGTAAGCGCCAACACCGTAACGTTCACGTCGCCGGTGCCGAGATTTCGCAGATTAACGCGCTGAGTGCCCGGTTTGTCAGACGGCAGCGCCGCGCCGATGATTATGTCCGGCTCGACGATTGAGTCGACCCATTGCTGAAAATCTTTCTCGACTCCGGGCGCTGCCTTTATAAGCGCTGCTCTCAGGTCTTCAGTTGTGATTATCTTGTTCTGCGCGCCGGACAGCAGCGACCTTACTGCGGCGAGGAGTCCCGCGCGACCTGCCGTCTCGGCGAGAAGCCGGTACACCAGCGGTCCTTTGTTGAAAACTGCCGCGCCGTAGTTCGGCATCAGCAGAGTCTGTAATCCAAGCTCTGCATCGCGGCCCGATTGCGCAACCGGCGTGTAACTCCAACGCATCCGCGTGAGCTGATCGCGCGCCGCGTCTTTTCCGAAACGGTCCTCGATGTAAAGTGCGGCAAGATAGCGCGGCAACGAATCGCGAACGAACGCCGCGCTGCGAGCTTTGACCGCTGCGCGATTCTCTTGCGCTGCTCGCGGCTGTTGGCCTCGAAGCCGAACGCGGCCATCGATCCAAGTGCGCGCGATGGCATCGGCAAGCACTTCAATAACCCCGACGCTCAGAGTGTCGCGACGGAACACTTGCTCATTCAGCACAAGAACGCCAGGTTCCGTCAGGTTACCGGCGCGAACCGAGGATATTATTCTGAACGAAGCTCCAGACGGCGGAGGCCCAAGCGTCTTAGTGAGGAAATCGATTACGCGCCCTGCTTCATCGTCGAGCCGCGCGATTATCGCTTTTGGATCTGCAGGCTTTGCGTCCGTCGAAACTGCAGCAATGCCGGGCTGAACAAAGATCTCGACCTTCACTCCGCCGTGCTCAGCGCTGACCGGCTGATCGAAGCTTCCCGCAACAATCAAAGGGAGCGAGTTCAGCGGTTGCTCGAATGTCGAGCTCTGTCCCTCGCTCTTAAGCGCGCCCGATGAAAGCGCTCGGAAATTTCCGGCCGGAGATGACGCGCTTACAGTCAAGCTGAACGGAGCTGTGGTCGCCCCGTAAAGAGTGAACATTGTCCACGGCATCGGAAACCACGCTCCCTGAGGCGTCAGCAACGCCTCGCCCGAGTAAACATGAATCGCTGGCGTGGATTCGGGCGCCTCGATGCGGTAGCTCACTTCGACCTTCGCCTTTGCTCCAGCGTCGATGGATGATGAGGGCGTAATAATGATTTGATTTAGGGCGGTAACCTGCCGATCTTCGGCCATCTCGAATTGCGCCGTCGCACCATTGACTGTAACCGCACTCACCTTGGCGAGCTTGGTCAATCTCAGAAATAGTTTTGGCCTCGGCGTCTGGCTCAGATTTGAGATGGCAAGCGTCGCGCGAGCATCGACCGCGCTGGCTCCGGCATCGATGCGCGCGGTGATGTTGTAGCGGTCTACGTCGACTTCCTGCGCCGAAGCTAGCGCAGTTAAAACAGTGACGATGAAAAGAGCCGAGAGAGATCTTTTGAGCATGGAGACAAGACCTTAATAAACATACTCGCGAGCGATTCGCCGCTCGCTTCACGGGATCAGCGGAATACATCCTGAACGAGTTCGTGAATCGCCTTTAACTTTTTGAGAAGCGGTTCGAGCCTGTCAAGCGGCAGACTGTTCGGTCCATCCGATAGCGCGGCAGCCGGATTGTCATGCACCTCCATAAAAACACCGTCGACTCCGCAAGCAACGCCGGCTCGCGCAAGGTACTCGATAAACTGGGAATCACCGCCGCTCGCCGACCCAAGTCCGCCAGGCCGTTGAAGACTGTGCGTAACATCGTACACGACCGGATAACCGAAGGCTCGCATTATCGGCACCCCGCGGAAATCCACAACCAGGTTGTTGTATCCGAAGCTCGTGCCTCGCTCGGTGACCATCACACGCTCATTGCCTTGCGAGGTGGCTTTCTCGATCGCGTGCTTCATATCGTGAGGCGCAAGGAACTGGCCTTTCTTGATGTTGACGGCGCGGCCCGAGCGGGCGACCTCAACGATCAGATCTGTTTGTCGCGACAGGAATGCCGGAATCTGCAAAACATCTGCAACTTCGGCGGCACTCCGGACTTGCGCGATCTCGTGAACGTCGGTAAGAACGACTACACCAGCCTCATTTCTCACCCGGCCGAGTATCCGCAGAGCCTCATCAATGCCCGGCCCGCGATGCGCGCCGATCGAGGTGCGATTAGCTTTGTCGTAAGACGCCTTGAAGACGTAAGGAACGCCGAGTCTTTCCGTGATCGCCCGGATCGAGTAAGCCATCTTGAGCGCGTGCGACTCACTTTCGACAACGCAAGGCCCGGCGATGACGAACAGATCTTCGCCGCCAATCTCGACGTTACCAACCTTGAAGGGCTTAACCGTGACGGGCATAAGCGAAGTGTTATTCTACACGTCGGTTGATGGAATTTAAAAGTCATCCAGCCGACACGCCCGTCACACCGGAGTGTTCTCGGCATCGAAGCGGAGCCGCGCTAAATCTCGTGTGTTAGCGCCAGGATTAACACAATCGGCAGAATCAAACCGATCGTACCGCTGGGCCAATAACGTCAACGCCTGCTGTAAAGGCCATGCCGGCACCGCTCCATCGAGCAAGGCGAATGCCGGAAGAAAATAAGCTGACTTCTCGCCGATCGCGCTGTTCTTGTTGTTGGGAATGGCGCTTTTCTTCTGCGGCTTGGCGTTTGCCATACCTTTGGTTTAGAAGCGCGGCAATCCAAAATGTCGGTCGGTTGCATCCTGGTAATCGCCCAGTCCAGCGTGATACCTTGAATTGTAGAACTGCCTTGTGGACGGGAGCTGGAGGCACATATGTTTCCAAGACTGACGTTTACCGCAAGCGCAACGTTGATAACGATCTGCCTGGCGACCGTAATTCCTGCGCAAACCTATCAGGCTCGCGCCGTTCGTCCCGTATCGGTTACCGGCGATCTCAACGACATAACCAGAGCCAACGACGAGCGCGTCGACACGCGAGCTAACGCCGGCACAGCTAATTACGCCGGCATGAGCATAACGCTCGACCTTGGCGGACAACACAACATCATAGGCGTCACTCAGGATCACGGGCGCTGGCCGACTAATTATCCCGGCGCCTACAAGGTCGAAGTGGCTGAGAACGCCGAGGGTCCGTGGATGACGACCTTCCAGGGCGCAGGTCAGCGTGGCGAGAGTAGAGCCGTCTTTGAAGCGGTGCGCGGGCGGTTAATTCGAGTCACCGCAACTGATACGCACGGCGGCGCTGATGATTGGTCGATTGCAGAAGTGCGCGGAGGGATCGACCCGGGCGCTACTGCGCCAAGACGAATACCCGCTCGCGCGCTCGCAACCGAAGCTGCTCCTCGCCCGCGGACCGAAGTCGCAATGCGCGATATCAACCTTGCTTTCGACAAGGACCCGAGCACCAGAGCGACGACCGGCAAGCCAGATTACGCCGGGGTGAGTTTTACATTCGATCTCGGCGGCGAGTACGAGTTGTCGCGAGTCGTTCAAATTCACGGGCAGTGGCCGGATGATTATCCCGCCGAGTATCAAATCGACGTAAGCCGCGAACGTAACGAAAACAGATTCCGCGAAGTGTGGCGCGGAGCCGGCCAGCGCGAACGCAGCATTGCGGAGTTCGCTCCGATCATCACTCGTTACGTTCGAATCATCGCGCTTCGGGCACGCGACAATTATCACTGGTGGTCGATCGCCGAGCTTCGAACGAATCGCGATCGCGAGGCTGTCGAGCGCGACGAGGAAGACAAACTTGTTAACCGCGAGATTCGACACATCAATGCGCAGGGGCTGTCCAACGCGCCGGCGGTCAGTGATGACAATAACACAACGCGGGCTACTACCGGAGCCGTGAATTACGCGGGGAGTTGGATCACGGCAGATCTCGGCGGGAGCTACACGGTTGGTAAGGTGATTCAGGTTCACGACCCCGACGACCGAGACTTCCCAGGTCGTTATCGAATAGAGGTCAGCGAGGACGGCAGGAACTGGCGCACAGTGTGGACAGGACAAGGCGAGCGCGGGCGATCAGTCGCCACCTTCAGTCCGGTTCGAGCGAGATTTGTCCGGATCACAGCGATTGCAAATCATGACCTTCAGCATTGGTGGTCGATCTACAAGTTGAAGATCAGAGGATGAGCACTCGTATACGAGTTTCTTGCCCTTGATTCCCCTTTGGCAAGAGAACATCCTTTCTCGACCAAACAAAAAAAACGATTTCTCGTCGTTCACCTGAAGTAGTATAATCACAACCGCTCCACCAGTAGCTCAACTGGGGACACCAATGAATTTTGAATGTTCTCCCCATCATCAATTCAGAAGCGAGAAACGATCAAAGGAATCATTTCGCTTCGGTTCGCACTAACCAACAAGGAGGTGCTAGAAAATGACTCACTACTCAAAGGGACTCCTTCGCGGAGTCGCTGCTTTTCTGCTGTTTAGCGCAGTGCTAATCATTTCAGTCGCTGCGCAAGTCACGACCGGCGACATCACCGGTCGAGTGCTGGACCCCCAGGGCAATGTTGTGGGTGGCGCTACCGTTACTGCGCGAAACACAGCCACCGGTTTTAGCCGCTCCACCACGACCAATGATTCGGGTGACTACACTATTTCGCAGTTGCCTCCCGGAAAATACGAAGTAACAGTCGAGGCAAAGGGATTTTCCAAGGCGCTTCAGAAAGATTTTGAAGTGAGCGTTGGAACCAGGCCCACACTTAACTTCGACCTGAAAGCCGGCGGAGTGGCTGAAACGGTTGAGGTGCAAGGCGGCGCGCCGCTGATTGAGACCACGAAGTCGGAGATCGCGGGCGTCGTGACTCCAACGGAGGTTCAGAACCTTCCGCTGCTCAATCGCACGTTCGCCAATTTGTCCACGATCCTTCCCGAAGCGCGTCCAGTCGGCACTTTCGATCCGACCAAAACGCGCGTTGGCAACATCGCCTTCAGCGGCGGCGACGGACGCCAGCTCGACGTTAACGTTGACGGCGGCGACGATAAAGATAACGTCGTCGGCAGCCTGCTCCAGAACTTTGCTTATGAAGGCATACAGGAGTTCCAGGTGCTTCAGCATCGCTGGACGGCGGAGAGCGGGCGCGCCGTTGGCGGTGTTATAAACGTCGTGACCAAGTCCGGCTCTAACGATTTGCACGGTTCTGGCTTTTTCAACTTCCGCAATCAGTCCATGCGGAAACTGGACTTCTTCGAAAAGCGCGATAAGAGGTTGCGTGATCTGAAACTCATCCCGCCGCTTGAAACCGGACAAAAGGAAAAGCCTGACTTTGACCGCGAGGAGTTTGGGGGATCATTAGGCGGGCGCATCATCAGAGACAAACTCTTCTTCTTCGGCGCCTACGAGCGGTTCCGCGAGCGAACCAGTCTGTTCATCCCGTCTGATCTGTTCGCGCAGATCGCCGCGATTCCCGGAGTCACAGCCGTTCACCAGATCCCCACGCCGTACAACGATCACCTGCTCACCGCCAAGATCGACCAGCGCATAGGCTCAAACCAGACGATGTTCTACCGCTACTCGTTCCAGAAGAATGATTCTCCGAACGATCAGGTTGATCCGAGCCAGCCTTCTGACTTGACCGGCGGTAACACGAATGACAATCACTTGCACAGCTTCGTGCTCAGCCATGCATACACCATCAGCCCGACCAGGCTCAATGTGTTCACATTCCACTTCCAGAATTTCGTCAATGAAATTCTGGGCATCACTAGCACGCCGAACATCTTGTTCCCATCGGTGCAGACAGGCGCCAACACCAACGTGCCGCAAAAGACGACCGTGCGTAAGTTCCAGTTCCGTGATGACTACTCGTGGCAGATGGGCAGGCACGGCTTCAAGGTAGGCACTAACTACATCAACACCGATCTGGGCGGCTTCTTCTTCTTCGGCGCCGCGGGGTATCAGATAAGCTTCTTTGACGACCCGCTGACGATCCTGAGCGACAAGACGACTTATCCGCAGGGCTTCGCGACGCCGGGCGCCGTTCAAGCCATCACCTTCTCGACCGGCAACGGGGATACCAGCCAGCCGAAAGTGCATCAGTTGGCCTTTTACTTTCAGGACGACTTCAAAGTCTCCCCGCATTTGACTTTGAATCTCGGATTGCGATGGGACGCCAACATCCATCTTCTGGTCGATCAGACGAAAAACCGCACGATGCTGATCCTTCAAAAGCTCAACAACGCTCGTGCGCAAGCGATCACCGGACATAATTTGGATCGCACGACGCCAGGCTTCAAGGAGTTTCAGCCGCGCCTCGGGTTCGCCTGGGATCCAAAGGGTGACGGACGCACCGTCATTCGAGGGGGATATGGAATCTTCTACGATCAGATTTTCCAGAACCTCACGCTGTTCTCCACGCAGCAGACGAACCCAACCATTTACCAGACTGTTCTCGATCTGGAAAACACGGCGGTTGGCAAGGGAGACTTAGCGAAGTTCCGATTCGGAGTTGATCCGCTGCCCGCTCCGCCGGGTGGCGCGTCGAATACAGACCTTGAAGTCGGAGGATTCGGTCGCATCAACGATCCCGGAATGAAAGATCCCTACGTTCAGAAGGTTTCGATTGGGATCCAGAAGACTCTGGGGACAAATTACGTTTTCTCGAGCGATTATGTCCACACGTTGGGCATTCATGAGAACCGCGTTCAGAACATCAACCCGAGAATCAGCACCATCTGCGATTCCACCTTTCCTGGATCGACTCCAAACTCGCCTTTGTGCGTAAAAGGCGCGAGCACTCGCTTCTT
>DATFWM010000087.1:0-5599 GCA_035259295.1 Blastocatellia bacterium
GAATACTGATTACCAATAATACTCTGGGCAATCGCGCCGGCTCGGAGCTATACGTGCGCGATCTGGCGGTAGCTTTGCTCAAACGGGGGCACACGCCGATTGCCTACAGCACGTCGCTCGGAGAAGTTGCGCGCGAGCTTCGTGCCGCCACGATACCTGTGATTGACGATCTCGACTTGCTGGCAGCGCCGCCGGATATAATTCATGGTCAGCATCATCTGGATACAATGACGGCGCTGTTGCGTTTCCACGGAGTGCCAGCGGTTTACTTTTGCCATGGCTGGATACCCTGGGAAGAGGCCGCGCCGCGATTCCCAAGAATACTGCGGTACGTCGCTGTAGATCATACCTGCCGTGACCGGCTCGTCTTCGAGCACGGCATTCCAGAGAACCACATCCGCGTCCTGTTTAATTTCGTTGATCTTGATCGGTTCAAGCCTCGCGCCCCCCTTCCCATTCGTCCTCGGCGCGCGGTTGTCTTCAGCAATCAGGCAAACGAATACACGCATATTGGGCCGATCCGCGAAGCGTGCGTGCGATGCGGCATTACGGTCGATGTTATAGGGCTGAGCGCGGGCAACGTGTGCGCCCGGCCTGAAGAGGCTCTCGGAAGTTATGACATCGTGTTTGCCAAAGCAAGAGCAGCTCTCGAAGCCCTTGCAGTGGGCGGGGCGGTTGTACTCTGCGATGCGACCGGGGCTGGGCCTATGGTCACGACCGACGAGCTTGATCGGCTCCGGCCTTTGAATTTCGGAATACGGACGTTGCAGAGTTCGTTAAACGCAGACGTGCTTGCTGCTGAGATTGCCCGCTACGATCCCACGGATGCCGCTGAGGTTTCGCGGCGCATCCGAGCCAGCGCAGGGCTTGACGCTGCCGTTGACCAGATCATCTCACTTTATCAAGAAGTCATCTCTGAACACTCGAGCGCGAGTGAGGATAATGCTGACAGCGAGCAACGTTCTGCATCGCGCTACTTGCGATGGCTGACGCCGGCGTTGAAACGTGTGTACACTCTTGAAGCGAGAGCGAATCAGGCCGTCTCGGAGCGCGACCAGGCAATTGCCGAACGAAATGGGATGAGAGACGAGCTTGCCAAAAAGAATGTCGAGTACAATCAGCTAAGCTCAGACGCTGATTTACCGCGTCAACCAGTTGAGCAACATCGAGTGCGCGACCAGTTTCGGCAGACGATTGCTGAGCGTGACCGCATCAGTGCAGAACTAGCCGATGTCAACGCCAGGCTAAACCAGACGAGTGACGAGTGTGCCGCGCTACAAGGACAGTTAACCGAACGTGAGCACGACCTGCTGGCCTTAGAAGCTCGGTTTAAGAGGGAGTGCGAGCAACATGAGCAACAACTGGCAAATAAGGAAGGCGTAATTCAAGGACTCTCATCGACGCTGTCCTCCAAGGAGGCTCAGCTTGAAAACATAACTAGTTCACTAGGCTGGAGATTGCTAAGCCGCTACGGCCCGCTAAAGCATAGATTCCTATTGCCCTTATATCGGCGGATTAGAAATGTATTGTAAGCCGGAACTCCAGTTAAGCTTATAGAAGCTGTTCCAGCCTGATTGTTGCACATGGCTCTAGCGTCCGGCACATCGCTTGGTCCTTACCGGATCGTCTCCCCGATCGGCGCGGGTGGGATGGGCGAAGTGTATCGCGCTCGCGATACACGGCTCGGTCGTGATGTCGCGGTCAAGGTGTTGCCTTCCTCTTTCTCCAACGACGAGCAACGACTGCATCGCTTCGAGCAGGAAGCCCGCGCTACGTCCGCGCTCAATCATCCGAACATTCTAACGATCTACGACATAGGCAATCACGAAGGCTCTCCTTACATCATCGCTGAGCTTCTGGAAGGCGAAGACCTTCGACAGCAGTTGAACCGCGGCGCGATAGCGCCGCGAAAAGCGACTGAATATGCCACACAGATCGCAAGCGGACTCGCTGCGGCCCACGCCAAAGCAATAGTTCATCGTGACCTCAAACCAGAGAACATCTTCATCACCGCTGACGGGCGAGTTAAGATCCTCGACTTTGGTCTCGCAAAGCTGCGTGCTCAAAGCCACGTTGCAAAAGCCGGCTCCGACGTTCAGACACAGAGGGCTATCACCGATCCAGGCGTGATTATGGGAACGGTCGGATACATGTCACCGGAGCAGGTGCGGGGACAGGAATCGGATCATCGCTCGGACATCTTCAGCTTCGGGGCGATTCTACATGAAATGCTGTCTGGGCGGCGCGCATTTTTGCGGGAGACGATCGCCGAAACGATGACCGCGATTCTGAGAGAGGAGCCGGAGGGAATCACGCAGCTTAACGGCAAGGTGCCGCTGCAACTGGAGCGAATCGTCGGTCGCTGTCTGGAGAAGATACCAGAGCGTAGGTTTCATTCCGCCCACGATCTGGGCTTTGCGCTCGAAGCGTTATTGACGCCGTCGGGCCCCCGACTGGAGGCGGAGGCAGCTTCCGCGAGCACGATCTCGCGTCGCGCTCACCGCGAGAGATGGTGGATGGGTGCGGCCGCCTTGGCGGTGCTTACTGCAGCAGTTCTGGGTTGGGCATTCCTCACGCGCCGACCAGCAGCGGATACACGGGTGATGAAGTTTTCAGTCCTGCCTCCTGAAAAGTCGAGCTTTGGTCAGATCGCTGTATCACCGGATGGACGACATCTGGCTTTCACGGCGCTGGCCGGCGGCAAGACGCAGATCTGGGTGCGGCCGCTCGACGCTACCGAAGCCAAGCTCCTGCCCGGGACACAGGACGCGGTCTTTCCATTCTGGTCGCCTGACAACCGCTTCATCGGTTTCTTCGCCGGCGGAGTGCTCAAGAAGATCGAGTTCACAGGCGGACCCGTACAAACGCTTTGCGAGGTCGACGTTCCGTTAGGCGGCGCCTGGAGCCGAGACGGGGTGATCTTGTTTGCGCAAATGCCGCTTGGCCTGTTGCGAGTCGCTGCGACTGGCGGAGAGGTCACACAGGTGACCAGCATCGACAGGTCACGCCAGGAATTTTCGCTGTGGTATCCAACATTTTTGCCGGGTGGTCGTCACTTCCTCTACAGCATTTCGAGTGAGGTGAGGGAGACGCGTGGGATCTACCTCAGTTCGCTGGACGGTAAAATAAAACGGCGGCTGCTCGATGAGAGCTCCGTCGTCAAGTATGTCCCCGAAGGCGCGGGGGGCGGCGCCGGCTGGCTGGTCTACGGACGCAATGGAGCATTGCTGGCACAGCGCTTCGACGCCGACCGGCTCGAACTTAGCGGGGAGCCGTTTTCGGTTTCAGACAAGGTCGGAAACGACCTCGTTTCCTTTCTATCTTACAACTTCTCCGTCTCCGACAACGGCGTATTGGTTTTTGATCAGAGCCTCAACCAACAGCGTCGTCAATATCGTTGGGTAGATCGCGGCGGTCGGCTGATCAAGTCGTTGGAGATGACTCCGGGTATTTTCCAGCTTTGGCTCTCCCCGGACGAGAAGCGTTTTGTCGCCGACGGCCTTGATCAGAAGACTGGCACCTACGACCTCTGGTTGTATGACGTGTCGGGAACTAATGCCGCGCGGTTCACGTTCGATCCGCAACACGACATCAGTCCCGTCTGGTCGCCCGATGGCAATCGGATCGTTTGGGCTTCGGCTCACGATGGGACTGAGAACCTTTACCAAAAGGCAGCCAGCATGGCTGGTGAGGCGACGCTCCTACTGAAATCAGACCACACCAAATTGCCGACCGATTGGTCGCGCGACGGGCGCTTTATAATCTATTCCGAAATCGACCCGAAGACGAAATCGGATGTGTGGGCTTTGCCGGTGACTGGTAACGGCGAATCCAGTCCGTTCCAAGTCGTTCGATCGGACGCTAACGAAGGCGAAGCGACGATCTCGCCCAACGGACGATGGCTGGCTTACGCGTCTGATGCGTCGGGAAGATATGAAGTCTACGTGCAAAGGTTTCCAGGTGGTAGCGACAAGCGGCAAGTCTCGACCGCCGGCGCCGACAATCCACGCTGGCGGAGGGATGGGAACGAGCTGTTCTACTACGCGGCGAACGGGAAGCTGATGGCGGCGCCGGTGAAGAGCGGCGACAGTTTCGAAATGGGCTCGGCGGTCCCGCTCTTCGAATTCCGCTCCGGGACCGTTCCGGGTTTTGGACCCTATGCAGTGACCGCCGATGGACAGAAATTCCTGATCGACGCAGTGGTGGAGTCGCAGTCGAACGCGCCGCTGACGATTGTGATCAACTGGATGGCGGAGTTGAAGCGATGACTCTCGCGACAGGCACACGGCTTGGGCCGTACGAAATACAATCGCCGCTGGGCGCGGGCGGGATGGGTGAGGTTTACCGCGCACGCGACACTCGATTGAACCGCGAGGTTGCCGTCAAGGTCCTTCCAGCTTCGTTCGTCAATGATGCTGACAGGCTGACCAGATTCGAGCAGGAAGCCCTCGCCACGTCTGCACTCAATCATCCGAATATCCTCACGGTGCATGACTTCGGAACGCACGACGGCTCTCCTTTCATCGTCGCTGAATTGCTCGAAGGAGAAGATCTGCGCGCGCAGTTGAATGAAGGAGCGATTGCCTACCGAATGGCGATTGACTACGCGCAGCAGATCGCGAGCGGACTCGCAGCAGCGCACGCCAAGAACATCGTTCATCGGGATCTCAAGCCCGAGAACATCTTCATCACCGCTGACGGACGCCTGAAGATACTCGACTTCGGATTAGCGAAGCTGAGACCGAAGCGCGTGGAACCGGCCGGCTCAGGTGTGGCCACACAGAGGGCCATCACCGATCCGGGCACGGTTATTGGTACTGTCGCTTACATGTCACCGGAGCAGGTGCGCGGACAAGAAGCAGATTATCGCTCAGACATATTCTCGTTCGGAGTGATTCTTTACGAAATGCTGAGCGGGCGTCGGGCGTTCACGGGCGACTCTGCGATTGAAGTGATGAACGCGATATTGAAAGAAGAGCCGGAAGATTTGACGGAGACGAACGCGAAGATCAGCCCGGCTTTGGAAAGGATCGTGAGGCGGTGTCTGGAGAAGAAGCCCGAGCGGAGATTTCAGTCAACGAGTGACTTATGCTTTGCGATCGAGGCGTTGTCGATGCCGTCAGGCTCGCGGCTGGACACAACTGCGACGTTGCCCGTGGTGACAGAGCCCACTGGTAAGGCCCGACTGTTCGGCGATGCGCGGCTGGCGTGGTTTGCGGCGGCGATCCTATTAGTGGCGCTGGTAGCGGCGATAATATCTTTGGTCGCCGTCTATTTCCGGCAATCTTCGCGTCCTGAAGCGCGGGTCACGAAGTCGTCACTCTTGCCACCGGAAAAGACGAGCTTTGGCCAGCTGGCGTTGTCTCCGGATGGGAAGCAGCTCGCTTTCACGGGCGCGACGGGCGGCAAGGTGCAGCTCTGGGTGCGCGCGCTCGATTCACTGGAAGCGAAAGCGCTACCCGGCACCGCAGGCGCAACGTATCCCTTCTGGTCGCCCGACAGCCGATGGATTGGATTCTTCGCCGACGGCAGGCTCAAGAAGATCGAGGCCTCAGGGGGCCTGGCGCAAACCTTGTGCGAAACGGCGGCTATTGCGGGC
>DATFWM010000088.1:0-4316 GCA_035259295.1 Blastocatellia bacterium
TCGCCGCCGCCGTTGAAGATCGTCTCTTCAATTCTATTCGCGGCAGAATCGTACTTGGCGACCCACTTGAATAGCCACGACCCATCGGCAGCCTTTTCCTGGCGATTGCGAAAGTCTTCTGTTGTCGGAGGTCCTGCGAGCCGTCCCCGGCTACGCTTCTCATAGCGATCGCCATCACTGTCATAACGGTAGATCGAATGCGATTCTTTGCCCTCGTCTTCAACCAGCATCCCTCCGGCGTCATAAGTCCACTTGGCGTGGAACTTCCGTCGTCCCTCTACAACACTGCCATCTTTGTTCGAAAGCTTTACAACCTCTATCAGAACAGTTCGGACCCTGCCCTTGAACCCATCATGTTGAAGGTCAGATCTCCTGTTCTGACCGTAAAAGCATATAGGGCCCAGCAAACCGACAGCCGAGATAGCTCCGACTATTCGAAGTTGCCTTGGCATATTCATCATTTCACGCTTCGTGTTCAAATCACGAGCCAGACTCTTCTTCAGCGATCCACGAGTTTGTTATAAGCCGCTCACGAACATTCAGTAGTACACAATCGTTCGATAGGTTACCTCGATGGGCGCAAGCAACTGTTTGCCATCTGTGCTAATCCACTTCGAGCTGGTTCGCTTTACCCAGTTGCCCGTCGGATCTATCTCATATGTGTAATACGTCTTATCGATGACTGAACCATCGCGTCTCAACTCCTCTGCTTCGTCGGGATACATTGAACCTTCAAAAACGTAGCGCCAACGCCGAATGAGTACTCCTGAGTTGTCGTAGAGAGCCGATTCTGTCCGGCGCCCGCTCTGGTCATACGTGTATATCATTCGATCAACCAGGTCGATTGATGTGCCGATGCGCCGGTCGTTCCGCTTGTATCGCGCCTCCTCGACTCTGTTTCCCCTGGCGTCGTAATTGAACGAGTATCGGTAAAACGATGCGCCGACCCAGACGTCCGACTGAAAGCCGAAATCGGAGAACGTCGGAGGTGTCGTGGTTTTAAGTTCGCGAGTCTGCCTTTCAAGTCTGTCTCCTCCCGGGCCGTAACCGTAGACGTGATATGCCGCGAGACCTGGGACGTACGCTTGAGTCATCATTCCCTTCTCATCGAAAGTCACTATTCGCAACAAAGAGCGTCGTCCCTCTGTCCATTGACTGGACTTGTTTGAGAACCTAGCAGTTTCCTCGCGAACAGTCTTCACTGGACCAATGAGCGCTTCGAACTCTCGATCCGAGCCCATGTGTTGAGCGTCTACCGTGCCGATCACACTCAGAGCCAGGACCATGGAAATCAACAAATTCTTAGGACTTAGAGGGGTATTGGTTAAAAGCTCTGTCACCCCGACCTTCCTTTCCTGTGTCAGCCACCGCCAATTACCTCAACCACCAACTCCACCGCGCTTGAATTGTGCGCGAAGTCTTCGGCCGTTATCTGAATCACGTAACTGCCAGACGGCAGGCCAGCCGGTATTCTCAGGTGCCCGATGTTAGCCTTAGCTTTCCCGTCCCAAACCACCGGAACCGGTAGCGACCCGAAGATGCGCGCAGCGATGACTCGCGTGTCGCTGTCCGCGCGAACCGTGACGATCAGGTCTTCGCCCGCGTGCGCGACGGTTTGATTCAATGACGCTTGAAGCCTGGGCGGGCGGCTGTCGATGACGAAGCTCTTCCCTTCTTGATAGGCTCGGCCTTGTCGATCAACCAGCACAAGTCGGCAATGATAAGCGCCATCAGTCATCTCGCGCGGCGCCACGAAGCGCGTCTCCCAAACGTCGTCGCTCTTGATGTAAGTCATCCGCTTCGTCAAGCCGAACGGGAAAACCGCGGTCACGTCGGTGATCGATTGGTCGGCTCGTACTCGAAGCACCGGATCGCCCGGACGAATCACTCGCGGTCGCAACAACGAACGCGGCGCTGCGAGGAATGACGTGTAAGGAGTCACGAACTTATACTTCTTGGACAGCGCGATGATCTCGTCGATCGCTTCTTTGGTTTCTCCGTTCAACGCGATCTGCCTGAGCAACGCGTCGACGCGAGCGCGCGCCCACATTCGCGGAACGTGCGGATGTGAATCGTCTCGCTCCGGCAGCTCCACTTGTTGCGCAAGCCGAACAGCTTTGCCCGATTCGTTGCCGGTTATGGTCAGCGACGCCGAGCCCGAACGCTTGTAGCGCCCGACAAAAGACAGCCTCGTTCCGTCGTAAGCGGTCGCGTCGTAGTCCGGATAGACTTGATAGAAATTCGACGCGTCGGCGTTCTGGAGCTTCAGCGAATCGATCGGATCGCGGCCGACTTTGCTGACGAATGATTTCAGCTTGAACGAGAGATCATCGGTCTCGCGAGTCCAGTCGAAGTAGCCGCGAGACGCCCGGGCTAACTCGCCCAGTAATCGAATGTTCGTGTCCGCGCCGATGCCGAACACATAGAGTCTCGCTCGCGGGCCTGAGTCGTTGGCTTTTTGAAACCGATCGACAATCGCCTTGGTTCGCGTAGTTGCAAGCGTCGAGTTGCCGTCGGTGATCATCACGATCGAGCGCTCTTTTCTTGACGGCATCGCTTTGGCCAACTGGGCCGCGCGATCAAGAGCCGAGCCGAGATCGGTTCCGCCGGATAGATAACTCGACTTGATAAACGTCAGCGCTCGCTCGATTTGATCCGAGCGCGCATCGAGTGCGTTGTTGCTGAACGTCGCCACATCGTCGTTGAAGAGAATGAGGTTGAAAGTGTCTTGTGGTGTCAGCGAGCGCAGCAGCCCCTCGGTCGCTTCATAAGCGCGGTCAAGTTTTTCAAACTGCATCGAGAGCGAGGTATCCAACATCACCAAAATCGAACGCGGCGGCGGCGGCGACGTTTCACCCGGGGCACGGCCCGCTTCGTTGAAGACCGCCGCAGCTTCGAAGTAGCCATCAGGCTCGCGCTCAGCCAGTCGCGGATCGCGCAGCTCGTCGGCGGTTATTCGCTCGGGCGCGCGGTAAGCCAGGAACTCGAACGCCGAGCGCGGGACGTTCAAGCCGTAACTGAATGCAAAGTCTTCGGTCAGCTCAATGTTGTTCGCTTCAAACGTCGCGGATTTATATTGGGGCGAGTTGTCGATGAAGCTCAACGCGTAAGCCCTGCTTTTTATGTTGAGGTCGGTCATCGGGGCGCGACTCGTCAACTGCAATCGGATTTCCAAATGGGCGACCGACTGAGTGCCGTACTCGCTCGGCTTGAACGGGAATGAAAAGTACGACTCGAGATTATCAACCGAGAGAGCTTCGGTGTACTCAAGCTCGAGCCGCTTTGTGCCGTACGCCGGGATGGGCGCGACTTGAACGGTGAACGCTGTGCTGGCGGTGTCTTCGCGTTCCTGCTTTAACAAGCCTGGATCGATCGATTGCAGGGCGAGGTCTTTGTAGATCTCTTCTGCCCGGCGCTTTTCGAGGATGACTCCGGGGATTCGCACATCTCCGTCCCAAACTGCGAAATCCGAAATTGAAGCGGTTGTTGGAATCAGAAAAACGTAGCGACCTTCTTGAATGCGCTCCGTGCGATTGCCGAAGATCTGAGTCACCCGCACCCGGGCGTACTGGTTGTCGATAAGAACGTTAACCGTCATCTCGTCGAGCGAGAGGACTGACGGATCGGGCTTTTCAGTGCTCGACGGGATGAGCACACCCGACTGCGCTCGGGCCATCGAGGGCACAAGCAACAACAAGATGACGAAGCTTGCCTTGAGAAGGATTTCTCTCATAGTTACATTCCCGAGGCGCTCGTGTGACATGCTCTCGCAAACCGGAAAAGAGGGCAAGAACAACTTGGCGTCTTTGCGAGTCTTAACGCGCTTTGCGCGAAACCGCTTCTTGGTACTGGTTTCGCGCAAAACCCGTGAAGACCCGCTAAGACGCTAAAACTGACGATCTCGTTGTAAGATCGCTTTTTCGACAAGGCTGGCAAGCGCGTCGATGAAATCCGGGCGACAGTTGAGCGCAGGCACCCGGCGATACTCGGCGATGCCCACTTCTTCAGCGACATGCCGATAGAGTATGTCCAGCTCATACAACGTCTCTATGTGCTCGGAGACGAAGCTTACCGGAACCAACAGCACTTGAGAAACACATTCGCGCGCAAGCCGCCTGACGGTTTCATCAGTTGAGGGGGTCAGCCACTTCACTGGTCCCACCTTGCTCTGAAAACTAAGCGAGTGAGGCCGGTCATTGCCAAGCTGCTCCATCACAAGTCGAACTGTCTCGCGAGTCTGGTCCAGATACGGATCACCTTCATCTATGTACCGAACAGGCACACTATGCGCGCTGAACACGATGTGGATGCGCGAG
>DATFWM010000089.1:0-3430 GCA_035259295.1 Blastocatellia bacterium
CGCGCTCAAGACATAAACGAGTTGCTAGGCAAGATACTGCGCATCGACGTTGATCATTCGGATGGAATCAATTCATATTCTTCCCCTTCCGATAATCCATTCGCCGGTCCGGTTCCAGGGCGCGACGAGATCTTTGCGCTCGGCTTAAGAAACCCGTGGCGCTTCTCATTCGATCGCGCAACGGGTCAGCTCTATGTCGGTGATGTAGGCCAGGGTGCGTGGGAAGAGGTCGATATAGTGACGTTAGGTGGAAATTATGGCTGGCGGATAACCGAAGGCAACCACTGCAACCAAGCCATTAATGGGGGGCTTTGCAGCACCATCGGACTGATAATGCCGATCCTTGAGTATGGACACACTGGCGGGCGCTGCTCGATAATAGGCGGGTACGTTTATCGAGGCTCGAAAGCGACACTTCCAATTGGCACTTACGTGTACGGCGATTACTGCTCGGGCGAGATATTCGGTTTGATCGGCGGCTCGCAGAGGTTGCTGCTTGATACAAACCTAAACATCTCGTCGTTTGGCGAAGACGAAGCAGGTGAGATTTATGTAGTAGGATTGGGAGGCACAGTAGCGCGACTGATCAATCCCAGTGCGCCTCCTCCGGAACCCCTAGTCATCCGAGGGGCCGCGGTGTATCGGCGATCCACAGGCGCACTGCTTCAACCGATCACGGTCAAGAACAACGGGAAGAAGTTTGAGTTGGTCGTTGCGGGAACCGGTTACGTCACGGGCTCGGTCATCTTCATCAACGCGCGTGAGCTTAGCACGGAATTGCGCCACACAGAGGTTGAGACACCAGTACTCGCGGGGCGGCTCAAGGCAGACATGCTGTCGCAGCCGGGGATGCTCACGATCGAAGTCGTGAATCCCGATGGCGTGCGATCTAACCAACTAACGCTTGAAGTTGTGACGGAGCAATGATGGATCATCATCGCCTCACCAATGCTCGCGCATCAGCCGCGGAAACGCAGTGAGTGCCAGGAAGCCGCTGCGACGCTTGAGCGCGGCGGTTAGCACCAAGCCGACCCAGATGAAGTAGAGCGCGGTAATGATTTCCTTCCCGCGATGCGCGACCAACTCGACCTGGTCGGCGGATAGTTGGACCCAGGCCGCAACATGGACCGCCAGGCTGTTGTGAGGCATTGCCGGATCGATTGGCTTTTCGAACCCCGAGAGCACGAACTGAACGCTCCACAGCGCGAACAATAGCGCCGCCTCCCACCACGCGAATCGCATATTTGCCAGCAACAACGCGCCCAGCAGTGATTGACCGATTGTCATTAATATCTCAAGTTCTTGGTGTTGGTCGAAATGAATCGTAGTCGCGCGCCCAATCGCGAGCGCGTAAGCGATGGGCAGCATCGCCGCCAACATCGTCCACTGATTGATGTTCGAGCTGACCATGTTCATCAACGCCATCGGCGCGCTCTTTACACGGCGAGCCCAGTTAAACGCCGAGACCTTTTCTGGGAACTCCGAAAGAAACGGCGCGACCCATTGAACGAATACAAAAGTTGAGATGCCCAGCCCGACCGCCAGCCCCTTCAAGCTCTCGAGAAACGGCGGCGCCGCGAAGTATAGAATCATTCCGCCTGCCAGGAACAAAGCGAGGATCAGCGCATTGCGCGCGGGACGGCGCTGCCGCAAGATGAACCGAGGAATTCGGTCCATATCCTCGATCTTTTCTTCCTCCTGCGGCGGAATCTTTTTGAGGAAGTAAAGATACACGAAATAAATCGCCGACAGCACCACGGTGTCGACCCAGTTGATGGTTCCTTTCAACCAAATCACGAAGAAATAGCCAATCGCCAGCAGCAAGAAAACTACTTCAACCGCGTGTTCCTGCTCGAGCCTGATTTCTCTGAGCCGTCGCTTCGTTTTGTTGCGATAAAACGTTGCAGCGGTGACGTAGATCATGGGCCAGCCAAGCCCTACCAGCAGGCGGAGGCTGCCGGTGAGGTTGGCGGTCATCAGCGCAGTCGCGTGCAGCTTCACCGACGCGGGAATTGACGGGTCGCTTGCGGTGTGACCGGCTTGCCAGGCGATTACGGCCTCAACGGCGAATTCTGGCAGGGTCTGAAGCCACGCCAGCACGGCGAGCGCCAGCCCTTGCGAGATCAGAAACTGCGCGGCTTCGGCGGCCCAGGCTATTAACATTGCCGAGCCGAGCACGGATGGAAATGTCCAGGTTGCGGACGCGGCGCCTTGAAGGAAAGCGAATGGCTTGGCAATGGATTTGAATATGGCGAGACGCAGCATCAGAGGTCGAGGGCTCAATCAGCATCATTCACTTCCGCGGCGGCGCGATTTCCAGACTCGAGCGCGCCGTTCATCCACCCGTGCCAGGCAGAAGTGTGCTCGCCCGCAAAGTGTATCCGGCCCTCAGCGCGCTGCGCTATCGGCAACAGCGTCGCCATCTGGCCCGGCTGAAAGTAAGTGAACGCGCCGCGAGCAAACGGATCCTGATGCCAAACGTAACTCACGCCTGAATCATACTGAGCATCCAGCCCGCTAAACAGACTGCCCATCTGCCGAAGCGCGAAACTCTGGCGATCTTTCTCACTCATCGCGCCGAGATCCAGCGCGCGCTGCCCACCGGTGTACGAGACTAATATGCCCGACTTGCCGCCTTGATTGAGCGTCGGCGAATAGGTGTTTTGGATCGGCAGATCGCTCAGCCCGTAACCGCTCAAGCCCGCCTGCTCCCACACCCGACCGCGAAACTGCAAGTAGCTTCGCGTTACCGGCGTCAGCTTGAGCTCGTTGATCGCGCGCTGTTTGTCCGCCGAGAAGCGCGGCGTAACCTCGATGTCTTTCAACACCGGAAACGGCAGAGCGCAGATTACTCGATCGGCAGTGATCGCCTGCACGCCGTCCGCGTTTGTGTAGGTCACGATCACGCTGGTTTGATTCTGTTCGATGCGCGTGACGACGGATGACTTCTTGAACTGCTTCTTGACCTTTCGTTTTAGCGCCGACGCGAGTTGATCGTTACCGTCGACTATTTCATAGAACACTGAGTCCGACGCAATGGCTTCGGTGACCACGCCATCCATCGCAGAGAACGAATCTAGCCCGAATCCTAATATCCCGAGTTGCGAGGCCGCTATTATGTCTATCGCTCCGTCAGAGGCTCCAAGATCCGAGAGCAGCCGCTTCAGGGTGATAGCGTCAATTGTTTTCAAATCGTCGGGCGGCCAGTTAGCGCTTCGCGGATTCCCCACCTCGCTCAGGTAGCTTCCCAAATAAAGCGAAGTAATCCCGAACACACCCGCCGAACGCTCCCGAGATGTTAGCTGAAGCGGAACGTCAGCGGCGCCCGATGTGCTTATGCGGAAACGATTGCCGTGTATGTAAGCGATCGTATCGACGCCCAGAGCGGCTGCAGGCCGCAGCGGCAGTCCGAAATCAGTCGCGTAGCCGT
>DATFWM010000090.1:0-5968 GCA_035259295.1 Blastocatellia bacterium
AAGTCCGCCCTCCAACGTTGTCTTTTCGACCGATCCCGGGCTCATACACGTGGACCAGCACTCGCTGGTCTTTTCGCCGCATGATACCGGTGTAATCTATGCCTCCAATGACGGCGGTATCTTCAAGTCGATTGACGGCGGGACGTCATTCAAGCCGCTGAATCAGAGCCTTTCTCTTACCCAGTTTTACAGTCTGGCATTGGACCCCGCCCACGCAAAATCTGTCTTCGGCGGAACACAAGACAACGGCACGATTATGTGGGAGCCAAACGTTCGAGATCGTACCTGGAAGAGGGTTCTTGGTTCAGATGGAGGACGCTGCGCGGTTTGCCTGACCAGCCCGAAAAGGGTGTTTGCCACAAGACCTTCCGGACCAATATCTGTAGTTCATCAAGGAGCGCCGAAGGCCAACGTCACATTTGGATTCGAGGGTGATCGCAAGGCTTTGATTTACCCGCTCCTCACCGCTGGAAAAAAAAGCAAGCTCTACGTCGGCACGTATCGACTCTGGGTCAGCCGCGTCGGTTGCTACAAGCTGGACCCAAATGACCCGACGGCTTGGATCGCGCCAGGCGGCAACACTGACCTGACCAAAGGAAACCCTGATAAGCTTACCGCAATCGCAGTGGCAAATTCGAACTCTGATGTGATCTACACAGGCTCGGGGCAGGCTCGTGTGATGAGGAGCACAGATGGCGGAAAGAACTGGACTGATGTTTCCCAGGGCCTGCCCAACCGGTTCGTCTCCAGCATAGTGGTCGATCATTCGAATCCACGCGCGGCATTCATCACGTTTTCAGGGCTAAATTGCAGTCACGTTTTCAAGACCAGCGATGCCGGAGCGACCTGGATCGACATCAACAACGGTTTGCCCAACATTCCGGTGAGTGCATTGATAATCGCACCGCGCGATCCAGATCTGCTCTACATCGGAACTGACAT
Source organism: Blastocatellia bacterium (assembly GCA_035259295.1). Taxonomy (GTDB): domain Bacteria; phylum Acidobacteriota; class Blastocatellia; order UBA7656; family UBA7656; genus Onstottus_A. The sequence continues at coordinate 943 of DATFWM010000090.1, forward strand.
CGGCGTGTTCAGATCCAAAGACGGCGGCGCACGCTGGGAATTGTTCAACAACGGGTTGCCGCCGGCTATTGTGAAGGCGTTTGCGATCGGCCCGGGCGGCCGTATTGTGGCCGCCACATTCGGGCGCGGAGTATACGTGCTCCAGACGCGCCGGAGGAGCAACCGTGGTTAACAGTGTTACAGAGATCGGCTGGCAAGAGATTCTCGAGTACAGCCCCGCTCATCAGACGAAGAAGCAAATGGCCAGCTCGTTTTTTCGCGGCGACAACTGCAATTTCAACCCATACAAGAAGGATTTCGAGAGCGACGAATTTCTCGAGACTTTTCTGTTGAAGGGATGGCTGCCCGGAAAGCCTTTCATAAACAAGAACACACGGCTTACCGCATTCGGAAGTTGCTTCGCCGCTCACCTGACAAATTATCTAAGCCGCGCGGGATACAGTCTCTCTTTAAAGCGGGACTCTGATATCTACATTTCTTCAATGGGAGAAGGACTGGTTAATGTCCACGCTCTCCTTCAGCAGTTCGAGTGGGCGCTGGAAGATAAAGCTCCTCCGCAAAACCTGTGGCACGGGTTTCGCGCAGAGGCGTTTGGATACGACGAACAAGTAAAGCAGAGAACAAGAAGAGTATTTCTGCAGACGGACGTTTTTGTTATCACACTGGGATTGTCCGAGGTTTGGTTTGACGAAGAAACCGACGGCATTTTTTGGCGCGCAGTCCCGACGAGATTCTACGATCCGTCCCGGCACAAATTTCGAGTGTGCTCGTTCAACGAGACCAAACAGTGCATCGCCCGCATCTGCGAGTTGATCTTCAAGCACGTCCCGGATGCCAAGATACTGTTTACGTTGTCGCCGATTCCACTCGCGGCCACATTTCGTCCGGTGAGCTGCCTTACAGCTAATTCTGTCTCGAAATCTATTTTGCGTTCGGCGCTGGATGAGTTCTATCGTGACAATCCTGAGTTGCTTAACGAGAAGTTATTCTATTTTCCGTCGTACGAGATTATTACGGAGCTCTTCCCGAACAAGTACAAAGGCGACAACCGCCATCCGCACGATGATATCGTGGGGTTTATCACGAACTTGTTCGAAGCCGTCTACTGCGAAAGCCCGTCAACGATTCGCGACGTGAATTCGGTCTTTCAGCAAACGAGGGCCGACAATGTCAACTCGTTCCGATGAACAATAAGACTTTTATCTTTCTCGGCGGCTTGCACCGCAGTGGCACTTCGCTGCTGCACGAGATAATGCGAAGCCATGGGTCGATCAGCGGTTTCCGAGATACGGGCGCCCCCGAAGATGAAGGTCAGCACCTGCAGACGGTATTTCCACCGGCGAGCGACTTCGGGGGACCGGGGCGCTTCGGATTCGACGAACGATCGTTTATGGATGACAGCCATCCGTTGGCCTCGCCGGCTAGTGCGAAAAAGTTGCTTAACGAATGGGGTAACCACTGGGACTGGCGCCGCAATTATCTGCTAGAGAAATCACCTCCCAACTTCGTTCGCGCCAGATTCTTACAAGCCTTGTTCCCGCGCTCGATGTTCATAATGGTCATCAGGCATCCCATAGTCGTGGCGTACGCGACGCAAAAGTGGAGCGGCACGTCGATAAGTTCCTTGATCGAGCACTGGCTGTTGTGTCACGAGCGATTCCTTTCTGATCTTCCACGTCTTCGCAGGTGCCTTGTGCTCCGGTATGAAGATTTTGTAGCCCGACCACAAGAGGTGCTGGATGAGGCCTATCGGTTCGTGGGGATCAACTCAGAACCGCTGAACCGTGACGTTCACCAACACCTGGACCTGAGGTACTACGAGAAATGGAATGAGGATGCCCGGAGCGCACGTCTGCCGTCGGGTTATGAAGAACGAGCCAATCGCTTCGGTTACAGCTTTGGAAAATTATGCTGAGGCGCGCTATCCTGCAAAGTTGATCAGATCGCATCATTCGGTTCGAGGGCAACAATGAATCAAGTTTACATTCGCGACGTTTCCAAGCACGTCGGCGAGGAAATAACAATCAAAGGCTGGCTTTATAACCTGCGGTCGAGCGGCAAGCTGATGTTTCCGCAGGTTCGCGATGGTTCGGGCATCATTCAAGGCGTCGCGTTCAAGAAGAATGTTTCCGAACAAGTATGGAACGACCTCGAGAAGCTTACTCAAGAATCATCGATCGTGGTCCGCGGACGCGTTCGCGCAGACGAGCGAGCGCCCGGCGGATACGAGCTTGACCTGACGGATCTCGAAGTCTTGCAAGTAGCCGAACCCTATCCCATCACCCCAAAAGAACACGGCGTCGAGTTCCTGATGGACCAACGACATCTATGGCTTCGGTCAAAGCGGCAGCACGCGATACTTTCCGTGCGCGCGGAAGTGATTCGCGCAGTGCGCGATTACTTCGACTCGAACGGCTTTTTGTTGATGGACACGCCGATCTTCACGCCCGCCGCTTGCGAAGGCACGACGACGCTGTTCGAGGTCGACTACTTCGAGGACGCGAAAGCGTACCTCACTCAATCGGGCCAGCTCTACAACGAAGCGACGGCTGCCGCCTTCGGAAAGGTTTACTGCTTCGGGCCTACGTTCCGCGCCGAGAAGTCGAAGACTCGCCGCCACTTGACCGAGTTCTGGATGGTCGAGCCTGAAGTCGCCTACGCCGACCTCGACGACATAATGAATCTTGCCGAGGAGTTCATTACGTTCATCGTTCAGCGCGTGCTCGAAAACCGTCGAAGCGAATTGGCTGAGTTGGAGCGTGACTTATCGAAGCTTGAAAAGATCGAGCCTCCGTTTCCAAGGCTTCAATACGACGACGCTGTGAGAATGCTCCAGGAAGCTTACGAGAAGGGCGAGGTCGAGCAGCGCTTCGAATGGGGCGGAGACTTCGGCTCGCCTGACGAGACGTACATCTCGAGTAAGTTCGATCGACCGGTGATGGTGCATCGCTACCCGACTTCGGTAAAGGCTTTTTATATGAAGGCCGACCCCGAGCGCCCCGAGCTTGCGATGTGCGTCGATGTGCTTGCGCCTGAGGGCTACGGCGAGGTCATTGGCGGCGGCCAGCGCGCGGATGATTTGGATTACTTGTTGAAACAGATTCATGCTCATGGCCTGCCGGAAGAGGCGTTTGATTGGTATCTGGACCTTCGCAAGTACGGGACGTTCCAGCACGGGGGGTTCGGGATGGGCATCGAGCGCTGCACGGCATGGCTGTGTGGGATTGAGCACATCCGCGAGACGATTCCATTTCCGAGGATGTTGTATCGGTTGAAGCCGTGAAGCCGACTCAAGCGCGAGGTGAAATTTGAGCGAAGCCAACGGGGGGAATCGCATAACTGTCTTTGGAGGATCGCGTTGCGGGCCTGATGCTGTCGAGTACAAAGAAGCTCTCAAGCTGGGCCGGCTGCTCGTTGAAGCCGGCTTCGACGTTTGCTCGGGCGGCTACTCAGGCGTGATGGAAGCCATCAGCCGAGGCGCGCACGAGGCCGGCGGTCACGTCATCGGCGTCACGATGGAGCAATTCAAGATCGCGCCTAATCCTTATCTAAAGAAAATCGAGCCGAGCGCTGACTTTTACGCGCGACTGCAAACCTTGATTCGCCAGTCAGAAGGTTACATCGCGCTGCGCGGCGGCATGGGAACTGTGACGGAAATCTCGCTGGTGTGGAACAAGCTCCAGATGAAAGTGTTGCCGCCTCGCCCGCTGATTCTGCTCGGTGAGTGCTGGCCGGGCGCGATCAATTGCTTGCGCGAACACCTTGTAATCTCCGATGATGATATGGCGCACCTGCATTTCGCCCAGACGCCTGAAGAGGCAGTCGGGTTTCTGCAAGAGCGCATGGGGACGCAAATAACCAGGGGTTAGCGATATGAAGAAAACAAAGACCAAGAACCGAACGGGCGACGGCAAGGCGCGACGAATTGCGAAGCCAAAAGAAGTCTCTAAGTCTCAGTCAGCACCTGACACCAGCCTTGCAACCGACATAAGAAAAGCCTACAAGAATCGACTGCTCCGCGACTATTTCAACAGGTCGCGCTAACCTGGGAACGCCCTGGGAGCGCAGCATCCTTGCCTGCTCCGGCAGTGGCTTTAGTTCGTGGAAGCAGGCAAGGATGCCTGCGCTTCCAGCGTGCCCTCAGAACTTCTTGCGACTTTCTTGCAAGTGATCCAATCGTCTAGACGGCCCAATCCACGCTTGTTACTATCATACTTACCCTCGGGTAGATCAAAGAACGAACAAGGGGTAGGGGTGATGATGTTGTCCACAAGTAGACGGCTTCTCAGAAGAGTTCACACCCAATAGGTAACAATTTCAGATATTAAAGCTTATCGTTGCGTCCCCAAGAAGCGTTACAAAACAGGAGTGTAAATGAAGCTGTACCTTTATCGTGTCCCAAGCTCGGAAAAACTTTCCACCAAAGAATTGATAATCAAGAAGCTCCTTTCGACGGCAGTCATAAGCCTGGCGATGGCAGGAGCCACCTTGCTCTTCAATTCCGCCCGGCGCCATTGGATCAAGCCATTAACAAACGTCAATGCGGAAGCTGAAGACGAGGTCACGAACTCGATCCCGCAAGGTCTGAGTCGGCGGCGTGGCGCGTTCTATAAGGCGGTTGAGATATTGGCGGACGCCGCAGCAGAGAAACCTCAACTCGCCGCTTACTACAACCGCGTCACCAAGCGCGTGAGAGGTCGCGCCGTCGAAGGCGAAGATACCTCGGGCGTGGCGGCAGTCAAGCCGGTTCGCAAGATCAGCACTGAGGGTATCAATGCGATGACCGTCAAGGCTGGCGCGGCGTCTTCTGAGGGGTTGGCGGCATTGGCGAAAAGCTTGACCCCTGCGCCCACGGACGCGACGGATGAATCAACCCACCAAACCGAAGAAGCTGAAACTGAGGCTGAACAGCGACAGTTTACAGTCGGAGATATGAGTTTCGATACAAACACGGCGATCGAACATTGGATGAACTATTACACATCGACGCCGATCGGGCGGCGCACGATGAAGATCGGTATCCAGC